>JAEORV010000469.1 GCA_016840695.1 Promethearchaeota archaeon | reverse complement strand
TATCTTTCCTGAAATTGATAAAATGGGGTTTTGGAAATTTCCACATCAAATTTCCTCTGCATCTCCTTTGAGCTTACAATAAAGAGTCTGGTCTGGAATTGGGTTAATTGATGGAGCCGTAATAGCCCTTTAGTTATATCTGTCGTATGTTCCACTTCAAAAGCATAAACCGGGAAATCGTCTTTTAGCCAAATAACATCAATACGTTGGACTGTGCGCATGATTCTGGGCATGGAAAAATGCGGAATAGTTTTTAGTGATGTGATCTCCGATAAAGGAGTACCATTGTAAATCTTCGACTTATCCGCGCAGTAAGTATCAAATCCTAATAAATTTCCTAATTCAATCAGCATTCCTTCAATTTCTTCATGCTTGAATTTTGTTTTTTTCTCTACTTTTTTAGGTAGCTCTTTCGGAGGTTGATATTCAATAATCTTCTTATAATCCAACGCTTCTATTTTTCTTACGCCTCCCTGGAGATATACACCATATATCTTCTCTTTCTTGATAAAATCCAACCGCCCTACTAAATCTTGGATGGGTTTTGGTTGTTTCCAGGATATTATATTCTTCAAGAGGATGGCATATTCTCCGTCAAATAAAACACTCTGTAATTTTCGTTTAGCTATTTCCTCTTCTGAAAGAAGATAAATATTTTTGGAAATTTCGGCGGTTCCAATAAACTTTTGGCCCTCTTTCCCGGCTTGATAAAAAACTAATTTTGTTCCGGTTAATAATTCCCTCCTATTCGGAGTTCTCTCATTAATCCCCCAAATACCTGTTTGCATAAGTTTGTCGTAAACTGCCCGGGCAGGAAGAAAGTGGCCTTCTTTTCTGATATCATTTACCACAAATATAAAATGCTTCCCTCCTTTCTTGAAAGGAATCTCTTTTTTATAATTGTCGTGAGGCCCATGATCGTCCCATTTCCTTAAAGCAAAAATCCCCCTCCCCATGCTCCGGAAAATACTTTTTTCTCTTTTTTGCTTAATATCTTGGTTAAGCTGAGCATTCATCGTCGCCCAGGGCGTTTTCCCGGAAGTTTCAATAAATCCCTTTTCCTGAGCAAGATCTGTTATCTGCCGGTAGCTTAGAGGCTTTCCGGAACTCTCTAAAATTTTTTGCGCCGCTTTCTTGAAATCCATCTTCATCACCACTTTATATACTTTTCTCATTACCATTTTGAATCTTGAAACTAATTTTCTCAATATTATTATTAACAAGAATTTTTCTATGTATTTTGAGACAAGTAATCTTCTATAACAGGATAATATTGGACTTTAAAATTAGTAATTGTTTCACACTTGGTCACTAACTTATGATCAAGATTAATAAAGACCAGTTTTTTAAGGCTTGGATTTTTTCCCTTAATAAAACTTAATGAATCCAGAAGCAATACATCTTCATCACGCAACGAAGTACCTATTATTATAATATTTTCAACTTGCCGAAGTAATTTATGATAATTAAACCATAACCTACGAATAAAATCTAAATTGTAGTATTTTATTAATGTCGGTGGAATTATCAGGGGCTTCATTACCGCATCGTTTCTACACTTTTGACAAACTTGAGTGAATCTATCAGAAAGAGAAAACGGTTCACCAGAGACACCGAAGTATTTTTGGGTGATCCTGACATTGTTACATGCCCAACAATAATGCCAATTAAAAGAGCCATGCAATTTAAGGTATGATGTGACCATTGGTTTTTTATTGAAGCACCACGACTGGGAGGATTTGTAATAATAATCTTTGTATGTTAAGTCATTCTCTATTTCTTCTTCTATCAAGTACGTCCAATAATATTTTAGATCCTTAAATATTGTTTCTAAAAGAAAATCATTATTGAAGGTTATAAAAGCAGTTCGTTTATTAAACGTTTTTACAAAATTATAATAATAGTCTGGTAACTTTTCCGGAGATTTAATTTTTAGTGTCTTACTGAATAAGGCGAGAATGCCAGATTCAAGGGGAAAAATATCTTTTAAATAATCTTTATTCTCAGGAGAGAAATACTCTTCAATTTGAAGTTTGGTAAGAATTTCCTCAATTGTGAATTTGTGAATATGCTTAATGCCCAATACTCTAATTAAATCCTTATTTATATTATCTATTAGTTCTGGGTGATACTTATTGCAATACTCAAGACCTTTCGGGATTATATCTTTTTCGAGAGGTAATCCAGCATCTTTTGAAAAACCTGCTCCCGTGATAATTAAAGTATTAATATCTGTTAGGTTAACTTCCACATTCATGACTTTATATAGACCCTTCAACTATCTTTATTTCTTTTTCAGTCAATCCATACAACTCATAAACAACCTGATCGATTTGGTTATCAGTGGCTTTGATTTGGCGATCAAGCTGGATTTTTTCTGAAGGAGTTTTGGCTCTTCCCAATTTCTTTTTCAATCCCAGCATTCTCACTACTAATTTCATAATATTGTCGTGATGAGTTTTATCATCTGGGTTCGAGAAATCAATCAAGCGAATAGGAAGCCGTTCAACATAGATAACCTTAATCTCTGCAAATACTTTTCTTACCATCTGTGGATTTTGGAGTTCAAATATCCTTTGAAGTAAACGTGAATTCAATATTCCTAGAAGGAAGGAATATGATATGCGCATGTTTTCGGGGGATTTGATTTGAATAACATGGCAGGAATTAACACAAATTGAGTTTTGCATTTCAAGGCTTGCTTTGAGTTTATCATCCGTCCGACGCATTAATATCTTAGGACTTTTGAATAACTCTGGTGATCGCGGAGCTGCGAGCCATGGCCCATAATTTACGAATTCTTGAGGTTCCTTAATAAAATAGCGTGTTATATCTCCACCTCTATATAATGCCTTCCACCCAGAAGGACACTCAGTTTTTAATGAAAACGGCCGCTCTTTCATAGTCTTGG
>JAEORV010000468.1 GCA_016840695.1 Promethearchaeota archaeon | reverse complement strand
TTTTTGATAATAAAGTCCTGCTTTTTTAAGTAATATATCGCCACATGATTCTCCCGTAGTTGTTCTTTCTTCAATTAATTCTTCAATTTTCTTCAATTCCAGTTCATAGTCTTCTTCACTAATTGCTTCATTAGAAATAGATGGGCTTCTTTCCTCTTGGATTTTTGGATAAAGATATGAAGATTCTTCTTGAAAACCGTGTGAAGTTTGGCTTGAAGCTTTGGAAAGATTTTCTTTATTTTCAAGATTAGATATTAAGGGTTTGTTGCAATGATGACAATACAACCAATGATCTTTTACTTGATTATCACAATAAGGACAAGAGTTCATGATATTTATTACCAAATTTATAAATATTAGGCTGTTAATTTAAAGATAATTCAATTATTTATTTTCGTGCTTTTTTGTACATTTCTAGTTCTCTTTTAATATCTTCTTTGCCTAATCCAAAGGATTTCAATAACACATTTATTTGTATTATTGCATTTTTTGCAGCTACCTTTTCAGCTATATATAATGCTTTAATAAATTCATCCTTAGCTTCTTTAATCCGACCTAAATAAAATAAGGTCTCTCCTACATAGCTTAAACCCTTAATAATTAGCTCAGAGTAATTGGAGTCGATTGCCAAATTAGTGCCTTTCTTGAAATATCGAATGGCATCGTCTTTTTGTTGTTCTTTAAGTAAAATCCCTAAATTAAAGTAAGATACGATAATTCCCCTAATATCATTTATTTCTTTAAAGGCTTTAAGGGTTTTCTTGTAAAGCTCAAAAACGACGTCCCATTTTTCTTGCGTCTCGTGAATGAGTACTAAATTTCCCAAACAATCTAATAAATTATAAATGTCGTTGTTATCGGAACATACAGCACTACATTCCAAAAATTCATCGCACGCTTCATCTAATTTGTTTAATTTCAAATAACAATTTCCAATGCCTTTCATACAAGTAATTACTTCTTGAACTTGATTTAATTCCTCATAAATATTAAGAGCGCGTGAATAATGGTCAATTGAAGCTTTATAATCACCTTTTTTATAAAAGAGCGTGCCGAGGACTCCAAGAACAGCGGCTTGACCTAATCTATCGTGTTGTTTTTCAAAAAAATCTAGACATGTTAAATAATTAGCTTCAGAATCAGAATATCTTTCTAATTCCATTTGTAATAAAGCAATTTCTCCTAATTCATTAATGTATGCGGAATTTTTTCCTTGA
This sequence comes from Promethearchaeota archaeon, assembly GCA_016840695.1. Taxonomy (GTDB): domain Archaea; phylum Asgardarchaeota; class Lokiarchaeia; order Sigyniarchaeales; family SOKP01; genus FT1-020. The sequence goes on along the minus strand of JAEORV010000468.1, from coordinate 1,695 downwards.
TGATCTTCTATTTCTCTTAAATATTTTTTCTTTTTCTCTATTGAAGTCTCGATTTCTTCTTTGGATATTTCATTATCATCTTCATTCAGAATGGAAAAAATCTCACCGCACGATATTTATTAATTAATTCTTACCTGCTCTACTTAATGGGCACTCGCTTATTGTACATTTCCTACACCCCATAGAGTGTAGTGCTATAACAGCGATTTCTAAAGCGGCATAGAGAGGTAATAGAATGTTGTCAATAGGCGTCATCCTTCTAATCGGGTCTAGAAATATAATAGCAAATGGAAGGTAAGGAGAAAATAATGCTAGTAACAAAGGAAAAACATCAAATAAAATGAATTGCCACCTAGGAATTTCCATGAAGGTTTTCTTATTGGTTCGCTTGAATAATTTTCCTGCGATGATTCCCTTGTTCCATGATGGACAAGGTCTTCCCAAGAAATCGCAATGCCTGCATGTATAATATCCTCCAACAGTATAGTAGAAAATCCATACGAGAAAATACAATGGAAGATAGATAAGCGGATATGTTGACCTGAATAAGATTATGATTGTACCTACTGTAATCATTGAAATAAGCAAGATTATGTTTATATTAAGACTTTTTTTAGACCATGGAGAGTCGTTCATATATAATTATTCCAATTTGATCTTTTTAAAATTTAGCTTTACAAGAATTTCTCAAGAATTTCTGCTGATGTTTTAACGGCTTTCATGCAAACAGATTCAATAAGATTGTTGTCTTCTGCATATTGCTTTCCTTCAGGGGTGTTAATATCACAGCCAAGTAAATCCTTACAAATGATCGTATCATTAACGGAGGTAAATTTATCAATAAATTCTCTGGCAACCTCATAAGACTTATCATTTGGGCTTTCTTTCTCGCCATCTACTATTATTCCATATCGAAGCCCAATGGTCATGAATGCCCCAGTGACGGCCCCACATATATTTCCCATTCTAACAATTCCACCCCCAAAAGCACTCGCTATCTTTAAAGATTCCTCTCGACTCACGCCAAATCTCGGAGCATAAGTTGATAATATCGATTGGGAACAATTATAATTTTTATTAAAGCACTCAAGCGCTCGTTCAACATCGTTCAATTTAAAATCACTTTCTCATAATTTTTGTTTTTTAATAATATTAAAAAATATAATGACACCTATCTATAATTTATTTAGTATTTACTCAAGATGTAAAAAAGTGAAAGTGAATCATGAAATTTTTAGCAAGATTATGGGATAAACTCGAAGATGATAAAGTTAAATGCCACGTATGTGCGAACGAATGCGTGATCACGCCAGGTAATGTGGGAATTTGCAGAACTCGTAAGAATTTTGATGGTCAGTTATATACATTGATTTATGGATCATTAATTTCTTCAGGGAGCTTAGATCCTATAGAGAAAAAACCGCTATATAATTTTTGGCCGGGAGCAACTGCTTATTCAATAGCTTCTATAGGATGTTCTTTTAGATGTAGTAACTGTCAAAATTGGAACATCAGTCAAGCCAATCCTACTGACGATGGGCAAAATGGATATTATGATTTGAGAGGTTATGAAGGGCGGGGAATGCACCTTACTGAAATGACCCCTGAACAACTAGTAAAAAAAGTAGTAAAAAGCCATGCAAAAACCTTAGCTTATACCTATAATGAACCCCTTATCTGGCACGAATGGATTTT
>JAEORV010000467.1 GCA_016840695.1 Promethearchaeota archaeon | reverse complement strand
AGAGCAGTAAAAAGAAAGGACGAAATCGAAAGAATTGCGGTTTCGGCAAGGTAAGCTCATATTTATTTTTTTAAAAAACCTCATTTTCATTTTATAATATCACTTCCATATTATCTATAATCCATTTACTAGCTCAATTTTAAATAATAGATTAGTTTATTATTCATTAAGGATATTTAAGTGCTTCTAATAACAATAGAATGAGTTCCGACAAAATTTCCAAGGTTTTAGAAAAACAACTAAAAGTCTTAGGACAAACGATTAGGATCGATATTTTAAAGAAGCTTCATCGTAATCACGACGCTTTATCGTTTTCAGCCCTTCAGAAAGATGTATTGGGAAATAATCCCACTTCTACGAATTTTTCCTTTCATCTTAATTCGCTAAAAAATAATGATTTGATATCTTCTACTCCTGAAGGATATTATCTCACAAATTTAGGAAAAAAAATCTTAGAAAACATTTTGTCTATTGAACAAGTCTTAAACAATCAAAATAAGACAATCATGATAAGAACCTCAAAATACTCCAAGGAACCCTTTAATGAGAATAAAATTGAGGAATATCTCATTACAGAAGGTGAATTGGAAGTTTTTTTGGCCAAAAAAATCGCTAAAGAAGTGAAAGACAGGTTATTTAAAGCAAATGTGGAATATTTAACCGCTCCACTAATGAGAGAGTATATTAACGCAATTTTATTAGAAAATGGGTTAGAAGAAGTAAGGCATAGGTTAACAAGATTAGGTACGCCACCCTGTGAAGCGTTTAAATTATTTAATTCCCAAGATAATGTCATCACGCCTGAAAAATTTCTTAAAAAATTAGGTTCAGACGTTTCAGAGCAATTTCTTCTACTAAATCTATTGCCTAACGATCTTGCAGACCTATATCTATCAGGTGAAATAGCCCTACTTCATTTAAATCATTGGAGCTTGAGACCATTAAGTTTCTACCTGAATACAGGCTCAATATTAAATATGATATTAAAAAGAGAAGCAAGCTTGCCGAAAAAAATCAGCAAATCAAGAGATTCCATCCGTCTAATTTTAAGTTTTATCGAACAGCTAACATATCTTCATCCCTACGTTTCAGAAGACTTATTACTTGGAGGTTTTAATCGTAATTTTCTCTCTTATTTTAAAGATCTGGAAAAAGAAAAAACTTTTTTCAATTTTGATATAATTACATCTCAAATATCTCAATATAGTGAAAGATTTGAAGATAAAACACCTCATATATCTTTAAATTTTGAATATAACGATTTAAATGATGAGGTATCCTCGCAGTTTCAAATTGACGATTTATTTTTGAATGAATTATCTGATAAAGTAGGTAATAATAATGGCAATTCAAAACCCATTGTACTTTTTGATTATTCAAATTTTCAAGTATCAAATATAACGCCTACTACAATGATTATGAAGGAAAATATGATTTTTTATAATCATGAATCTTCAAATTTGATAAATTCTTCCGTTGTTAAGGTTAACAATTCTAAGAAAAACTGCACATCAGAGAATAAAATAGTTTTGGATAAAATTTTAATCAATCTAGACTTGATTGCTAAAGAAGCAAGCCAGCAAGACGATGTATTTTGTGATATATTGCGTGATAGGATTAATTCAGTGTTTAGATTCTTTGCGTATAAGGAATCCTTGGTAAAGAAAAAGCTAAATTCAATAAAAAACTGGCGCTCGCTCTATTCACAAATATTCACTGATAATTTTAATAATTGGACGGAAAGCGCCATCAAATCTATTAGCTTTTTTGGCTTGAACGAAGCGATTAAATACCACTGTGGAATAGAATTAGATAAAATAGATAAAAGCGAGTCCTTTGCTCTTAAAATCGTAAGTTTAATGGAAGATGTGATTGAAGAAAAGAACGATGGCGAGGGTTCTAATTTCGTTTTAAGTCAACCTCATTACGCTAATTATTTATCAAATGCTAATAATAATGGGAGAAAAAGTTTTGGCAAAAAAACACGGAAATATTCGCCAAAGATAATCAGAAAAGATACTAACTTGCCATTAAGAAAACAAATAGCGGTTTTTAAGAAATTTGAAGCAATAATAAAAGGAGGAGTGATGTTTAACAGTGATTTTAATTCCAAAGTAACGACATTAGAAGACCATTTAAACGCATTGTTCAAATCAAAATTACACGCTTTTTCAATAAAAAATATCACGCCATAGAGTGGAAATAAACAAGTGACAGACGAATTCAATTCAAAAAATCGATTCTCGTCGAGAGTGGAAAATTATATTAAATATCGACCAAAATATCCCCAAGAAATAATCTCTTTTCTTGAAAAGAATGAAATCTTATTGAAAGATTCAATAATCGCGGATATTGGATCTGGAACAGGAATTTTGAGCGAACTTTTTTTAAAAAATGGAAATAAAGTCCATGGAATCGAACCCAATACTGAGATGAGACTTGCTGCTGAGAGATTGTTAGAAAAATATCCAAATTTCGTGAGTATTAATGGCTCAGCAGAAGAAACAGGATTAAATAAGAACTCGATCGATATCGTCATTACCGGACAAGCATTTCATTGGTTTGATCAAGAAAAAGCAAGAATAGAATTTTTACATGTCCTTAAACCAACCGGTCACGTCGCGCTGATATGGAATCGACGGAAAAAATCTGGAATTAAATTTTTAATCGATTACGAGAATATACTATCGACATATGGGATAGAATATAAAAAAATCTATAATATCAGGCCAAAATTCGACGAATTTTTTGGTTCGGAAACAGCTTTCAAGAGAGTTGTATTTGAAAATTATCAAGAACTAGACTATCCAAGTTTAGAAGGTCGATTGCTTTCTTCGTCACATGCCCCGTTAAAGGATCACCCAAATCACGATCCCATGATTAAAAGCTTAAAAGAAATTTATCAACAAAACCA
>JAEORV010000466.1 GCA_016840695.1 Promethearchaeota archaeon | reverse complement strand
TATGAAATTTGATGTTATTCATCCTCAATTGAAATCAGGAATATTCGTCCATATCGACAAGAATTAATGAATCTTTACAGTACCATGACCATGGCACTTCTAAGCAGAGGTGTAGCAAATCGGCTTGGGTAAAGAATTAATGGCACATCCTTACAAAATTGCGGTAAATAAGATAGCGTCTATATTTTTTGCAGGATTATTTGGATTAGGTATTTGAACATTTTCATATTTCAATACCCCACTATCGATATATTTTTGCAAATTTGGTTTCTGATCAATATTGTCATACGTTTCTTTTTTCATTAAGACATAAATATTTGTATGATTTGGATCGTAATTTATATACGACTTGAAAACAGCAGAAGGATGTTCAATTCCCCACATTCCCCGAATTCGCAAATACGTGATCCCTAAAGGATCCACTTTGTTCACGCGACCCAATTCTTTGGTATGTGAAAATTCTACTCCTGGAATCGATAAAACCCCTTCTTTTATTTTATTTGCCACTTTCTCATATACAGATTTATCAGCGCAAAAACAATCTCCGTAAATGAACCAAAGCGAATGAATTCGATTGACTGAAACATTCCCTATGGCATATATCATGTCTTTGCGACTCCAGCCACCGAATTCATCTTCGCATTGCCTACATGCGCTACTAATTCTTATATCGTTATTATATAGGTAATTTTTTGGAAATGAGCTGTTAAGCGCAATAGAATTAAATGATTTCCCTTCAATCTTTTTAACTTCGACAGCTACCCCATGTCTTACAATAAAATCAGGCGGATTATTAGAGTTTCCTAAATAACTAAATGTTTGCTGGTATTTCTTTAATTTATCATCCGTATTTTCTAGACCGATGCTTACCTCACAAAAAGCATCTTTAACGTAATATTCAAGCAAATCTCCAACACTGTTAATTCGATTATTATTTTTATGATCAATTACAGAGGGTAGTGTTTTTTGTTTATACTCTAATATGTTTCTAAGAGCTATTAGAACATTAGTAGTGGGAACATTTTTCAAGAACCCTCTCCCCCTCTAACTGGTTTCGATAAAACCACTCAGCAATTGGTCTTGCAATAGCTCGAGCCAATTGGACAGGGACAGCATTCCCAATTTGCTTATATATTTTATCTAGCCGTCCATTTTTGGATGCTCTTGGATTACCGCCATCGCTGAACTTATACCAATCAGGAAAAGTCTGAATTCGCGCAATTTCCTTAACAGATAGTCTGCGATGATTTTCTTCTCCATCAGGGAAAATCCATTTATCTTTCCCAACCTTCTGCATAGGGGCACCAGAAGGATGTAGTGGGGCTTGTCTTCCGCTAGCTTGTATTGTAAAACTTTGTTCATCCCAACCCTTTTTTCGATTACGGCTCATGTATATAGTGGAATAAGAACCTTCATAGTATGGACCCGGATCTTTTTCCAAGTCGCCAATAGCTTCTCTCAAAGTAACATAAGGCTTTAAAAAAAGACCTTCCCCGTGAGTAGGAAAAGGGAATTCATATTTATAATCAATATCTTCTCTTACACCTACTAGAAAGACCCTCTCGCGAATTTGAGGAACCCCATAATCTCGAGCATCCACAAGCTGATGATACACCTTGTAACCAGCGGCCTCAAAATCTTGCTTAATTTGGCGGAATACTTCCCCTTTTCCTAATGTCAACATACCTTTAACATTTTCAGCGATAAAAAACTCTGGTTGTGATTGTATTAAGCAACGAATAAAATGTACATATAAAAAATTCCTTGGATCATCAACAAGGCGAGGACCTGCTTCTGAAAAACCTGGACATGGAAACCCACCAAGCACCAGATTAGCCTTAGGGAATTTTTTGACTTTACGAATATCTTGGTGATGTATAAAAACATGTTCAGGAAAGTTGTCACGATATGTTTCTAAAGCCTCTTTAAACACATCTATTGCATAAACGTGATGAAAAATACTTTGGTTACGTACATTATCATACAATGATTTGTCAGAAAATGCTTCATTCGTTTTTTCTTCACCGATAACTACATCCAAGCCTGCTAATTCAACTCCCAAGTCAAGTCCGCCTGCGCCGGAAAAAAGAGAAACTATATTGCATTTATTTTCATCATAACAAAGGGTTTCTTCGTTATACCCCTGATCTTCGTCTAGTTCGTTGATAGATGCTAACTCTTCTTCTATTTTTTGAAGAAGAATCTTCCTCACATCTTCAATATTGTAATCAGGAGCAGGTTTAAATTTGCCACGACCACGTTGATTGATTTTCATTTCAACCCCTCCTTAGTCAATAGATAAATTATACAATAAAAAAGAAAAATAATTAATGACACATAATGGTTAAATTTAATTTAGAATACATCATGGAGTATAACAAAAGAAATATTTTATTCACTGTAACTAGACATATAATATACATTATATGACTAACAATCTATTCTTTTTTATGATATACTCGTCATATAATGTTATTTTTTCAACCGATTTTTTGCTCTTCAAATCCTTTTAAACTCATCGTATAAGTGAAAGGGTGAAAAAGATGCTGCACGAATATGAAACATATTTGCAAGAGAAGGGATTTTCTCCTAACACCGTGATCTCCTATCTCAATGATGTGAATCAGTTTTTGAAAGACTTGCATCTTCGTCCAGGCGATTACGTCACGTCGGCCGACATTCGCAAATGGATTCAGCAAATGTTGAATCCGGTAGAAGGGAAACCGTTGGCTATCTCTACGATCAATCGCCGTCTGAATTCGCTGCGAAGCTTCTATGCGTGGGCGGTAGAACACCATAAGATTGAACAGAACCCAATGAAAGACATCCAGGATTTAAAATCAGCCGATGAAGATAACGAAAAAATCATGTGGCTCACAGAAGAAGAATTCGAGGACTTATTGCATCGGATGCGGAA
>JAEORV010000465.1 GCA_016840695.1 Promethearchaeota archaeon | reverse complement strand
GACGATCTCTATGAACTGCTATTAGCTTTTGCTCTATCAAAGAATCTAAAATTTTTCTTATTGCTGACCTACTTCCTCCAATATCTTCCCTTACATCATCAGGAGTCATGTATAATCCCGGATTTACTTTATAATCATGTGCGATTACTTTTAGCACATTTTCATTGTTTAATTCTAATCCCTTGAATTTCGAGTCTTTTGTTGAAGAAATAGGCGAATTTACCTCATCGTTCCATCTCATTCTGAATGCTTGATTATATTTTGGAAGCATGGCAGAAAAACGATAAATTATCATTTTTTGTACTTCTGTTGTGCCCGCAACGATTTCTCCTGTCTTTCCTTCTTTTAATAATCTTTCAGCAGGATAAAATTTTGTAAGTCCATCTCCCCCGAGTATTTGAATTATCTGTGTGCCGATTTCTCGAGCATATTGCGTGTTTATCATTTTTGCAATTGAAGCCTCGATCATTGGTTCTTTCCCATCATCTAATAATTTAGCACAATGATAATTAAACAGTCGTGAAATTTTTTCCTTAGCAATAATATCAGCGATTTCGTTTTGAATTCCAGGAAAGCGATTTGTTGTCTTTCCAAATTGTACTCTTCGTTTTGTATAATGAAAAGCTAAATTTATTATATCGGAAAAAGTACCGCCAAAAACGGCAGCTCCGATTAATCGTTCAAAATTTAAACCGGCCATCATTACATTCCAACCGCTCCCGACTGCACCTACTCGATTTTCGTCTGGTATTCTCACATGATCAAAGTCGATATAGCCATTTGGTACATTCGAAAAACCAATTAATGGATTTATTCTTTCTAAGGAAAATCCCGGTGCGCCCCTCTCGACTAAGAAAGCCGTGACGTGGTTATATTGTTTACGATCGCTAGCCTCATCGCTTGTTTTTGCGTAGATAAAGTATCGTTGAGATACTCCTGCTCCTGTAATGAATCGCTTCTTGCCATTAAGCACCCATTCGTCTCCCTCTTTAACAGCAGTCGTCATCACATTAGCAGCATCAGAACCTGCGAATGGTTCGGTAATACAAACTGCTCCGAGTTCATTTCCCGCAGCACATTTTGGTAACCATTTTTCCCTTTGGTCTTCAGTTCCGAATCTTAAAAGTTGCTCTAAACCTGCTAACATACTTACAGTAAAAACATGTCCAACCGCATATAATCGACCTAAATTTTCAGCAACTATGCAACTTCCCGTGGCTCCAAGTTCTAAGCCTCCATATTGTTTTGGAATCCCTGCTCCAAAATAACCTTTTTCAGCTACTTTTTTCACGAGTGGCCAAGGAAATTTATTTTTCCAGAACCACAGTTCCGCTTCTTCGAAATTATCTTCTACAAATTGATGAACATCCTCGTTAAATTCTTTTTGCTCATCAGTCCACCACCAAAAACTTTCAGACATTTTTTCTTACCTCAATTTCTAATAGGATAGTATTGTTTTAATATTGATTTCATTGTTAATAAATCTAAAATAATGTCACTTTTTCGTGAGAATAAAGATTTATTTAATGCTATTTTCATATCTTTTATATTCAAAAACTAATTCAATTAAAATTTGAAGTGAAACCAAAATTTCTATTCCATCTTCGGTGAGAGAGGGACCCAGAACAACAAACGTTTATGCTAAAAAGCGATACTTGATATTATATTTCATCATCATTACTTTAAGCGCACAACCTACAATAATATGGCTATGGTACTTTTGGACATTATTTCCCTTAGAAAATTTGCTTTTTTTCTTGTTTTTTCCTCTCTTTTTTTTCATTGGGATTATAATTTTAATACTCGGTGCTATCGTTGTTTCTAAATTCTTTTTGATAATAGTAAACGCAATTCATAAACCGAGAGAAGGTATTTTCAACCGTAATGAAAACGATAAAGACTTTTGTTATTGGAGTTTGCGTGCAATTATTAAAAAATGGCCTGTGTGGTTAGCGCGACAATTAAATCTTCCATTATTTGAAACACTAATTCTCAAAATCTTGGGAGTAAAAACCTCTTTTTCCAATTCTTTAAATGAAGGGTGGGTCGATTGTGAGTTTATTGAGTTCGGAAAAAATGTCAAAGTCGGACAAGGTAGCATAATCATGTCCAATATTATCGTCAAAGACAAGCTAATAATAAGGAAAGTTATAATTCAAGATAATGTCATTATTGGGGCACATTCGGTAATTTTACCCGGAACAACTATAGAAGCTAATGCGATTATAGATGTAACTTCGATGACAGCAATAAATCAACACGTCAATGGAAATGGTTTTTATAGTGGAACTCCAGTACAAAGAACTATAGCCAATAGTGAAGTTAAAAATAAAGATCTCATTGATCGACAAATCTTTGAAGCAGATATCGAAGATAAATATGATGAAGAGATATTAAAAACTCATGAAAAAGAATTGGGACTTCCATTTCATTTATATATCGCTTCGGGATGGATAATTGTTGGTGGCTCTTTCATGTTACCAGGGTTTTTATTTATTTTATTTATTTACGAGTATTTAGTGCCAAATTTATTATCATTACCCCTTTCTTTAAATCTACTATTAGATTATTGGATAATTATCAGATTACTACTAATACCCTTGATATTTATAGGATTATATTTACTTCATTTATTCTTTGTCGTATTGTTTACAAGGTGGTTCTATAGATATGCCGATAAACGAGGACCTAGTCAAGGTGTTTTCGATCGAAATTTAGACGCTACATCAACCGCTTTGGACTATTATCATTTCAGATCTTTTTTGTTTAAATATCCAATTTTTGCGGTTATCCGTTCTCCTTTTCCATGGTTAATTAATTGGGAATTAAGATTTATAGGCTCTAATAAAATTGGAAAAGGAACGGTTTTTGAAGAATGTTATATTCATAGCCACATTAATTATGGAAAAAATTGTTATT
>JAEORV010000464.1 GCA_016840695.1 Promethearchaeota archaeon | reverse complement strand
CAATATCTGGTTCTTTATTCAAGGAAATAACAAAAATTGCATTGGAAATTAACGAGATATCTCTAAAATCTAATTACACTCCCATTCTAATAGATGCAGAACAAAAAAATAATGATTATGTTATTGAATTATTATCTAAAATAATGAAAATTGAGAGTCTACGAAATAAAAACATCGTAATTTGGCCATATTTAGGTAAAGCAAGGGGTATTGTTAATCTATTCAAACAATTAGGAGCCAATGTCTTTGTAATAGAAGAAGAGTTGAACCCTCCAAATCCTTTGAAAAACATTAAAGAAGACGTACTTCAACTTCATATGACTGAAGCTGGATCAAATATAGCTATATTACTTGACGCTGACAGAGACAGAATAGTTCTATATGTAAAACAAGATGGAGAATACTTTACTTACATCCCAAACGAGATATATTCGGCAATGCATAATATCCTATCAAGAAAATTCAACAAGAAGATCATCAATGTACGAACGATTCCAAGTGATTTGCGGGGAGACGAAACTAGTGTTTTTAACGTCTTCACTGGGGTGGGATATAAACACTTAGGTGTGATTTTATATTTTCTAATGGATATTCCTGTTGAGCCTTCTAAAGTCAATACTGCAATATTATATCTCGAACAAGAAGATAAAAGTCTGATTAAATTAAGTAATCCGTTTCCTCTAAAGAATAAAATAATTAACTTAATGAAAAAACATGTATTAAACGAGGAACAATTCGTTGTTGTTATGTGGGAAGAAAGTGGTGGTCATACTGTCAACATCTTAAATGTCTCGAAGAGTATGGATTCAGATAATTACATTTTTTCTTCACCTTTACCGCTAATCGCCGATAAATATCCAGTCCTCGCCTTAGTTTTAATAACTGAGTTAATTTGTCGAGGAAATAACATTTCTGAATCAATTGATTGGACAATCAAAGGTATTAACCAGACTATACACGCGGTTGACGAAGAAAAGATTAAAATAATGAATAATTTTAAAGAAAACGATAATAAAACAATTATGATTGATGGAAAAGAATATAAAGTCTCAGCTCTATCAGATAATAATGATATGGTCGATATCTATCGATTAAAAAGCGAAAACTCAACGTTATACTTCAGACCATCAGGAACGGGTCCAGATGTGAGGTTTTATATCTTTGGTAAACGAGAAACTCATCTTAATGAAATAAAAAAAATGCAAGAATACATAAAAAACAATTATTTATAATGAAAATGTTTCTGATGCTCTCTCTTGAATGATGCCTGGAATGATAATTTCATCGTTTTCTAGCTTCATTATTCCAAATTCTTGAAGTTCTTTCATTGTATTTAGAACTTTTTCTTCGTCCCATCTAAGAGCTTCCATGAAATCTTCCTTTTTCAGTGGTTTCTTTCCTACTGCTAATGTAATGAACCTTCGATGCAAGAAGTTTAATTTAATATCTTGGAATAATATGAATTCATAATCTCCCATCTTTAACATGTTTTGAATCATTTGTAATTCTTTTAATTGCGAAAGCATTGCTATTATCAGATCTTCGGGTACTTCACCAAATCTCTCAAGCTCTAATTGAACAAAGTTTCTAATTTTTTCGTATTGTGCAAATCCTCCATTGATAAGAGAGTATCTTTCGTGAAAATTTAAGATTTTTTCCGGGATTAAATCTTCAAGATCACGCTCTTCATCATCAACATCTAAGGACTCACTGATACTACTTATTTCCTGACTCTGAGGAGCTATTGAACCATTAAATTTTGCCTCTTGGTCAAGTGCTTCCATTGCTCCTAGCAATGCATCTTTATCTTTAATTTCCTGTGCTTCTTTAAGTTTTTCTTTATCTATACTCGGGAGCGTGTGAATGCTGGGTTTTAACTCAAAATTTTTCATTGATGATGGCGCATCATCTATTCCATCTATTATCGGTTCAGGCAAAACTGGTGGGGGAACTTCTTCTTTTTGAATTTGGGTTTCCTCTTTTTCCTCTAATAACTTTTGTAACTGCTTTCTTCTTTCTAATTGGCGTTTAAACTTAGCTTCTTCCCTTTCTTTTTCTTTTTGAATCTGAATCTGAATAATATTGTTCCATTTTTTTCTCTCTTCATAGTGTCCAAAACTAAGAACACCAATTATACCATCTTTTACTGTAATTATGCCTTTATGAATCAATCCTTCAATGATTCTTCTTGCGTAATCCTCCTTCCACTCTGTTAATTCAATTAATTTTTGAGTGGTAAGGATTTCTTCTTCATAAGCAAAGGTTAGAATAACTTTTTCCGGATTTGAGAAGCGTATCTCCCCGTCAGTAAAAACTATCAAGTGAAAAGTAGAGTTGATTTCAATTATTTCACTCAATAAATTCGTTTCTTTCATGATATTTAAAATCTGCAAGATATCAGAATTTTTGATGTTCTTAATGTTCAAAAACGCGTGATACTTGAATCTCTCAGACGGAATGAATCTATACTCGATTAAATTCTGTTCGTTTATGATATCCTTGAACCTTCTCGTCATTTTATCATAAAACATTCCGAGTCCTACATCAACCTTTTTAACCGAGAAGTCCACGATCGATTGGTCCAAATCTTCAAGCATCGAGATTGCATCTTTTAAATCGCTAATATCTTGTTTTAATTCTTCCTCGGTTGCAGGCATCGCAGATCTCAAGCTTGAGGTATGAATGAAGTATTCAGCATTTGCCCTTTTTATCACATCAAATTCTCTTGCTTGAGCTTTTTGACGCTCTTCAGCTGCTTTTACTTTCTTTTTTACCACGCCTTCTATATGTCTTTCTGTTTCGGCTATGATCTGAGAGATTATTGAAAGCTTTTCTTTCATGACATCTTTTTTCTCTTCATCAACATATTTATTAAGAAGTTCATCTATAGATTTTTCTTTCTCTTCCATTTCTCTCTTCAGATGCCTTTTTTT
>JAEORV010000463.1 GCA_016840695.1 Promethearchaeota archaeon | reverse complement strand
AAAGTTTGTATGATTTCGTTGTCAGTTCCCTCAAAGTTTGCATCCAAGGCATTTTTAATCTGGGAGATCGTGTATTTTTTTTCGTCATATACCAAATTCTTAATTGCTAATAACGAATCAACGGTAGTACCAAAACCTACTCCTTCAATCGTTACAAATCGGAGCTCAGGTCCACCATTTCGAACGTCTAAGCCTTGATTGATGCATCCTCGCACGAGAGTTGAGATGTAAGGCGTTGGAAGGAAGGTCCCTCGAGTTCTTTCCGTTGGATTGTAAACATCTACCGTGCGCTTAATGAGAAATTTAGCTTGTTCTTTCCAGGCTTTATAGAACTCTTCCCAAGTTTCAAAATTCTCTGGGGCTCCCGTTTTTGGAGATAATTGAGCACCTGGCTTTGAAGGCGCCTTGCTCGCAGCGTTTCCTTTTACAAAATTACTTGGCATATTCTTCCCGTTCCATAGGGTTAATTCAATTGTTTTTGCCAAGTTAGGATTGCAATTCACGGTACCAGAACGGTCGTTTCCTTGCATGGTGTTTTCCAAGCATCCAACGCATGCGTAATCCCAGGCATCTTCTTTTGGAATGCCTTCCCTTATCATGCCCGCGATGCTTCTTTCGTCAAAGTTGAGTATAAACGGTGATCCTTGCGATCGAGTGATCATGTTGACTAATTTATCTAATAATTTATCTGGGGAATTTCGATGTAATCTCACATTTGGCTTAGGTTCCAGGATCGGGTGCCACTCGTCAATGACTTCTAAAATCGTGTAAGTTAATTCGTTTGTTAGATCTTCACCATTTGGACCGCATCCTGATAATGTCATTAATTGTCCGAAACCAGCGGTAATTCCTTGGTTTCCCCCTACCCTTATTTGAGCATCATATGCCGTGTTGCAGTGAAACCAAAAACTACCTAATATGTCTTTTGCGAATTCCTTTGTTATTATCTTCTCGTTAATCACGTCTTTTTTATACAATGACCATAAATGTTGATCCGTTCTGCCAAAAGATACTCCTGGTCCAGGGTACGACTCTTCAGCCATGACGAGCATGTGGGTGAGCCATAAAGCCATAACACCCTGCCAAAAAGTTTCTGCAGGTTCCCAAGGGACTTTTTCTAAATTTTTCGCCATTTGTTCTAGTTCTTCAGCTCTTTCTGGATTAGTGGCTTCTTCCTTTAATCTCCTACATTCTTCAGCGTATTTTTTTGCCAATTCTCGGGGGATTTCTACAGAAGTAAGCATTGCTCTGAGTTCTTGCCCTCTTGGTCCTTTTATCTCTTTATTGCTTAATTTATCGTAGGCTATTTGTATCTTTTCGTGAACTGATTTAAAACCTTCCTTTATTATGGTTTCATAGTCAGGAATTAAATGCCCTGCAGTTGCACCTGCATTCCCGAAGCCATTTTTATGGAAATTCATAGCAGTTTTACGGTTTTTTAAATTCTGCTTCCAATATTCTTTTGCTTCCTTTTTATTAAAACATTTGCTTAATTGGGTGTTAAATCTCCCTCCTGCTAACAACTCATTGTGGATTATTTCTTGAGGGATGTAATTTAACATTATGTTTTTAAGAAAAACCGCCCTTCGTTCAGGGAGGGATAAATCCCAAAAACCTTCTGGTAATTGAATAGGTTGAGCTATAGACCTCAATGATGAAGCAAATGGGCCTCTGTCCTTAGTGCCGATATAATAATGTATTTCTGGGACAATATAATAATCTTCCTCGTTCCAGATTATGTCCCAATCCGTTCCCGTGGTAAATGCCATGTATTCAGCATTCCATTCTCTTTCAACACCTTTAAAGTAGTAATCCCTTAACCACTTTTGTCTTGGAGAGAGATCGTGAGATTCTGCTAGCTTAAACTTAGGATCCTTCTGAGCTTTAGTTGTTCCATTAACTTTACTCATTTTTATTCCCTATATGTTATAATTATAATAACTAATTATAACGGAACCTTTTTATAAATTGTTTTTACAAAAAATAATGGTAGGGATAAGAAAGCTTATTAATAAAAAAAAGGAGTTAAAAATCATTTTAATCTAACTTCAGAGAGTTTTAAGTGGTCAGTCTCAACCTCCAAAAAGGCTTTAAAAATTTCTTTTACCCGTTGGCTTCCCGCAGCAGCAGCAGCTTCACCGTAGAATTTAATGGCTCTCTCTTCTCTCATGTGAGAATCTTCTAGATCTGCTTTATAATCATCTACACAAGATTCGGGGGGATTCCAATCGATTTTCTTCAGTTTCAAGATTTTTTTCCAGACTGATGCGTGCTCAGCTTCAACTTTCGCAAGGATTTTAAAGAGCTTTTGCCCATCGAGTTCTTTAACCTTCTTGGCTGCACATTTATAGAATAATGCATTTGAAATCTCAACGGTCAGAGCCTTTTCAACGTTGGCTTTATCAGTTTCATTCAATTCCACATCCCAATCGCCCGTATCATCGTATTCCTTTGAGTCTATTAGATGCTTATCGTAAGCCCCGCAAAATGGACACCTGCTTGGTTTTTCTGCCCCAATATACGCCTCACCACATATCTTACACACATACACCCTAACAAACATTTATCTCACCTTTAGTTCAATATTAGTTTTTCTTTATAGTATCAAATTTCTTGTTATGATTAGGAATTATCACGCATTTATATAACTTTGACTTAATTTTTAAAAATCGTTAATGTGAAATGTGTGGTAGAATGAGTTTTCTAAAGTAAAACATTTTATTAAATTCTAAATTTGTAGAATTAAAGAATAGTTTACAAACAATTATAGGAATAAATATCGTTGACACGCGTCATTGGAATAGATCCAGGGTCAAAATCCTGGGATTTCTTCGGGATAGAATTCGAGTTCGGAAACGAAAAAGTAATATTAGACACGTCTATCCCTTCAAAAGAAATAGTACAAAATCCTCAAAAAGCAATTACTGTCATCA
>JAEORV010000462.1 GCA_016840695.1 Promethearchaeota archaeon | reverse complement strand
ACCCAAATATATTAATAAATGATTATTATTATAAATTCTTCATACCATATTTAAGGATTTGGTGAAATATTAGGGGAGTAAACTTGATTTTGAAAAAGAATAAATAAAAAGAAGATTCTTCCTTTTTTATTGGAGCTATATTTCTATTTTATCAATTAACATTTCCATAATTGATTGGAACAGCATTGCTTGGCTTAAATCTCCGTTCACCGTGATCTGTCCTGCCATATAGGCCGACACCGCATCTCCATCAAACATCACATCGGTCATAGTAGATAAGGGCATTATCAATTCTAGCGAGGCATTTCCATCAAAAGGTTGTTCTGAAACACTCATTTTATTATCCGCAATTGTTATATAAAAATCACCTACATCCTGAAATTTCAGGGCAATATTAAGCTCGGAGTCTTCAATCTCCTCTTGAGCTTCAGGATTTAGGTTTATAAAAGCAGCCATTACATTAAGGAATTGAGGAACATGTTCGGGCTTGATGGCTTCGGGACCTTCTTTATAAGCTTGCAAGAGCTCTTTCATAGTATCTATAGGTATTATGGTTTTCATTTCACCCTTGGGGACGATTTTCAACAGGTCAAGCGCTATTTCCATGACGCCCATAAACGTGATCATCTGCTCTAAATCTCCGTCTGCATCAACAACCTCTGTAAAATATGCAGTAACGGCGTCAAGTTCACCTAGTAAAACCTTAGCAATTGTCACGAGATCTCCGCGAAAGAAAAAATCTGGATTCGCCATAGAACCCTTGCCATATGTAGCTTTTCCATTATCAATGGACATGTTTAGAGTTTCGTTTATATCTGTTAATTCAATGACACCAGTTAACGTGAGACCTTTTACCAATTCTTGTATTTCAGGATTTGTATTTACAAGCTCAACCATGAGATTCAATGACATAGGTATGTCGTCCTTAGTTGCGGTTTCTGCACCTTTTTTTTTTATTTCAAAAATTCGATTTATGTTTTCCATTTAATTATCACTTCTTGATATTTTGTTAAGGTTGAAATTGAATTTAAGAAAAAATATGTTGATTTATATTTAAACTTATGCGTCTTTAGGGGCGGAAATTAGGGGAGTAAGCTTTTAGGGGAGTAAAACGCACATTTTTATTTACTTCGATTATTCTTCTCCTTTTATTGGTTAAATACAAAATTTTTCTAACTTCTGATCCCATGTCACTTTCTTTATCTCTAGGTTGTCCCATTCCTTTTTCAAGATGAATTTCTTGATTTGTTCTGTGGGAGTTCTTTCCAATGTTTTCTTGAATTCTATATATCTTGGTACCATGTAATATGCAAGGTTTCTGTTGAAATAATCCGCAAGCTCCTCATGAGATAATTTATTTTTTAGGACTACACAAATTTTTATTTCTTCCTCGCCCTGTCCATTGGGGACGCCAAACGCAGAGCTTTCAAGGATGAAAGGGTGATTGTTTGCGACATTCTCGATGTCCTGCGTCGGTATTAGTCTTGTTCCTTTCTTTAAGATGTCGTTTACGCGACCACGATAAAAAATAAAACCGTCTTTATCTATGTATCCTAAATCGTTAGTGCGAAACCATTGCGCAGTATCAATATATTCGGATGCGTTTTGATATTCGAGATTCAAGGGTACTCGATTTCGAGCAAGTATCTCTCCTATGTTATCAGGCCCGGGAGGTAGCTCGTTGCCCATACTATCGACAATTTTCACCTCAAATCCAATAATTGGTTTTCCAACCGAACCGAGCTTTCCACCTTTCGATCCTGCTATATTCACCGTGATTCCCGAAGCCTCCGCAATTGCCCACGTTTCATAAATTGGGATGCCGAAACGAGATTCGAACCGTTCCCAGATAGCTTTTGGAGTCACAGCACCAAGTGCAAACTTTACTCCGTGATTTCGCTCGTTCTCGGTAATGGGCTGGTCCATCAAGATCGATAGCATTCTCCCAAAAGAAGTGATTCCCGTTGCCTTGTATCGTTTCACATCGTTCCAGAATTGGGATGGGTGAAGCTCAGTAAGGATCAAGGACGCGTCTGCAAATATCGTTGGAAAAACCACGACCATTTGGATTATACCATTATACAAGGGAAGAGGACAGTAAATTCGCTGATTTTTATCGAATCCTATTTGTTCGAGTTCTTTTGAAATCAAATAACCCCCTAATACCATGAAATGTCGATATATCACCCCCCTAGGCTTGCCAGTAGCTCCAGAAGTGTAAAGAATTTCCATCTCTCTTAAGGGATTTTTTCTAAACCTTGGGTTTTTAGTTATTTTCGTGTAGATTTCTTGAAAGTTCAAGAATTTTTCGTCGTAATCGAATTCAGGTGCGTTTCGAATGATTACTCTTTTGATGAGCGGTAATTCAGGTATTATATCTTTAAACCTATCGTAAAACTGGTAATCAATCATCAAGATTGAAGTCTTGCTATCCTTTAATACATCTTTTAGCAGGTCACTATCCATGTTTTTGTTCAGTAAGACAACTACGCTTCGAGCTTTTACAGCACCAAACCAACTGAATAGGAAATCCGGGCAATTAGGCATCATTATCGAAATCCGTGCCTTGCTTTTCTCAAGCCTTCTATTGATTCTCAAGATACCATGTGCTATTCGATTGCAGTATTCGTTTAAATCTTGGTATGAATAGACATCATCTTCGTAGTAAAGAAATGGTCTATTTTTGTTTTGCTTCGCTTTCGATTCCAATAAATACGAGAGTGTTCCATTTTCAAGACCGTAACCGGTAAGAAAGTCAAGCCAATCGTCTTTTTTACTCATTACAAGCTTTCCATCCTCGATCTCAATGTTGATCTTCTCTTTATCACTAAATGGAAACGAGCTATCTTTTGCTAATTTTGAGGGAACATAAATCCAGAGTGCCCCGTATTTCCCCTTCCCAGAACTTTTTATAGAGACTTTTCCAATCCCTTTTCTGTTA
>JAEORV010000461.1 GCA_016840695.1 Promethearchaeota archaeon | reverse complement strand
TCCGATTTGTTTTCTCAACGATTTAAACGTGACATCTTTTACATTAATACCATCAATTAACACTTCACCGTCCGTGACATCGTAAAACCGTGGAATCAGTTGAACCAAGGCAGATTTTCCACTTCCCGTAGCACCCAAAATAGCAATATTTTCTCCTGGATTCACCTTTAAATTAATATTTTTTAACACGTGACGATCTTCAATGCCATCGAAGGAAAAATACACGTTTTTAAACTCAATCTCGCCCTTTATGGAAGGTAATTCTCGTGCTTTTGGGCTTTCTTTTACAAAGACTTTTGAATTTAAGATATAAGCTACTCTTTCTGATGTTTCGCTGATCTGAGGCATGTTACCAATAAACCGCGAGATAAAATATAATGGCTCTACTGAAAAATTCAAAACCATGATAAAAGCGAACATGTCGCCGAATGTCATATTTCCATCAAGAACTAAAATTCCTCCATATAAAAGCACGATTAAAAATGCAATGTTATCAATTAAATATATGATTGGATCGAAGGTAGCTTGTAATTTTATTATTGAAACAGAATCGTCGAAGAACTGATCGTTATTCTTTGAGAAATTTTCCTTTTCATGCTGTTCCGTTCCAAATGCCTTAATCACGTGAATCCCTCCAATGTCTTCTTGAACTACCTTCACGAGATCAGCGTACGTCTCTCTGGATTTTTTAAACACTGGGCGCATTTTTCTCCTAAATACAATTAGTACAAAAAACAAAAAGGGAGATATGATGACCACGTATAATGCTAATTGAAAATTGATAATGAAAAGGATGACAAAGCTAAACAGGAACGTAGCAGTTTGCCTAACGAAGAATTGCAAGTTATTACCTAAAAATTCTTTTAAATTATTAACATCGCTAGTTGTTCGAGCAAGGAGCTCCCCTGTTTTATTTTCGTCAAGCCACGCAAAATTCATCATTTGAATCGTGGCAAATAAATCGTTTCGCAGGTTAAAAATTACATTTGCCCCGATCCATCGATTAGTATAAATTCGTATTCCAAACAAGATACCTACAAAAAGCTGAATTATCACCATCGAAATAAATATGGGAAACACATCAGAAATATCATTAGCTGGATTAGTTAAGATATCCATTGAGGGTCCTAAGAAAAGAGGTACTGTCAGAAATAATATTGATTGGAGTATCCCGAAAATCAAGACCGTACTGAATAGTTTCTTGTACTCAAATAGATAACTTAAAATTTGACGCAAACTCGATTTATATTCCGTGTTGAGGAATTTCGTTCTTCGTTTTAAGAACTCATCTTGATACTCACTCTTCATGATTTTAAAAATGATACATTAAAAAAATAGTTTTAGAATTGAATTGTGCCCATTTTAGCTAGATTTTTAATGATATTATCATTTAAAATCTTAAATTTTAACAAATACTTCTTAGTATTAATGCATTTTAAAGCAAAAAAGGGATTTCTGTACATCAAGAATTTCTTGTTAAACAACTTCACGAGCGTAAAAGTTCCCTATTCCGCACAAATCGAACTTACTTTAAGATGTAATGCTAAATGTCCTTTCTGTTCAATCCATTCACTGCCAAAAGCTTTTATTCGTGAAGAAAATGAAATGAGCACGGCTCAAGTTAAAAATTTAATTGATCAAATCGCAGAATTGGGAGTGCTTGCGCTTTCGTTTACAGGTGGTGAACCAACTTTAAGAAAAGACCTCCCGGACCTTATATATCATGCGGGAATAGAAAACGATTTATTAACGGGTTTAGCTACAAACGGATACCTCTTACCAGGATTATTCAAAGAGCATAAACTTGAGGGATTAGATTACATATTAATGTCCCTGGATTATCCCACTGCGGAATTGCATGACAAGATAAGGGGAATTAAGGTTTTTGATCGAGTATTGAAATCAATCGATATGGCAAATAAACACGATATAAATGTCATTCTTAGTACAGTTGTGATGAAAGACAACCTACACCTGTTGCACGAGATTTGTGATATGGCTGAAAGACTTAATTGCTCTATAGAAATGTATCCCTGTGAAGATATAATAAGAGACTTCCCAGAAAAAAGCTATCAAATCGATAATATAAATGAAATAATTCCTGACGTTACAATTTGGGCAAGTATTATGAGGTCTTTAAGAAAAAAATATAAAAACATCTTGACAGATCCTATCAGCGTTGAAGTAATAGAAAAGGGAGGTTTTGGAGGATTTCCAAGATATTACCAAAACACGCTACGATGTCACGTTGCTGAAGCGTATCTCTTCGTTCGATACGATGGCTATATTGATTATCCATGCAAGATACATCCAGTTAAAAGCTTTAATTCGCTGAAGCATCCAATTTCTAAGATATATAATTCTAAAGAAGTGAGACAAATAATGCAAATGCACGATAAGTACGAATTTTGCGATGGTTGTAGGCTTGGTTGCGCGATTGCATCTTCCATGCCAACAAGATGGAAAACCGTGTACTCAAAATACATCAGTAATTTCATTCATTTTATATAGAAATAGGTACTCGGATAATAATAAAATTTAATTGAAATTGTACTCTTTTCTAAATTGTGATTATTTAATGGCAAACGAGATAATAGTAATACAAATAATGTTCATCGCCCTTGGAATGGTTATTTTTAGCACCTTTCTTAATAGGATCTTTGGTTTAAAAATTGAAGACATGAAACAATTACAGGAAAGATTGTTGAACCACCAAGAACGCATGAGAAACGCTCAAGCTTTAGGAGACATGCAAATGATGCAGGAATTGCAAATGGAATCAGCAGCTTTAATGAAAACCATGTTGAAAAAGCAATTCTTGCCGATGTGTGTTAGATGTATTATTTTCATTGGAATTTTTGCGCTAATAGGTTTTATTTACGCCCCGTATGACTTTTGGTTTATAACATATTTCCTATTCTCCTTACTCTTTTCTTTTAGTGCGATGGGA
>JAEORV010000460.1 GCA_016840695.1 Promethearchaeota archaeon | reverse complement strand
CTAAGGAAATCGTAAATGCGGAAGAAATACTAAACGGTTGTTTCGAAACGAGGGCTTCTCCTTCCACGATTCCCCTGCTCAAGCTCCTTCCTTTCAATAACTTACCCATTTTAATCTCCCTCCGTTGCTGTTTTTATACATGAATCGATATCTCTATATGTAGCATTACTATAAACGCAAGACTTCGCGGAATTGGTCATATAAGGTCTTGGTTGGGGTGCTAATAAAGGGCATGCTGCGGTAATACTCATACCAGAATCATTTAAAATTTTGTTATATTCTGAATTATAAACGAAATTTTTAACATCTTCACAGCAACATATCCAAAAGTGCACTCCTTCCCTCACTTTTTTACCTTCCATCTTTTTTAGAATAGAGATTACTTCTTCTTTGCTTAACTGCGGGCACCCAATTGCAATATTTTTAGTAGCTGCGTCCCATTCCGTGCTATATTTTTCTCGCATTTCTTCAAGCATTCTCTTATCAACTTCAATGGTCTCTTCTGGGATATCTCCTTGAAAAGCATCATTAATATTTTTTGCCTCTGGAGTTACACCGAGCACGTGAATGAGTGCTACTGCTCCTGAAGCAGCAGAAGCGGCACCCATATTTTTTACTTGATCATAAGAAACATTTTGTAATCCTTCAATCACGGGAATTTTATTTCCAGCAATTTCTCCAATTTTTAAACCTAGCGAAGTTAATTCATGCGTGTCAAAATCTTTGATATTGACTTTAAATAATATGTGGCCTTTTCTATTTTCATCTATGTGTAAGCCATAATTAGGCGTTTTTCCCGTAATCGCGCTGGCAATATCTAAAATTCCTCCCTCTCTATTTGAGCGAGCACCGAGCACGGAATTTAGATAAATTACTGCTGATGATTCTGACCAGGCACAATGTTCTCCTAATTTGGGTTTATTATCCATGTAATAAGGTGTACAAGTGTAGCCATATACACCTATTTTACTTAAATCAGCCAGTAATTGATCCTGTAATTTAAATAGACTAATGACAAAATCCATTTCTTTCGAGTAATTGTCATCTATTATAGGATCTGCAGTTGTTCTTACTTTAACTTTAAGTCCTTCGTCTGCAATTTGATGTAAAATGTCGGCGGCGGCATTGACAAAACTCAAACCAAAATTTAAAACGGTATGAGCCGAATTTATTTCTATTAGTTTATCGGCTCCATACGAATCGCCTAATTGAACTAATAATTTTAAAAGCTTTGAGAGCATCTCTCCTTCATTTCCAGCAAGAATGTTCTCTTCTTCTTTAGTAAGGTACATTTTCAATTCGCTTTTTTTGAAAATATATTTTATTTTATGTAATCTAAAAATTTAAAGCTTTAACTCTTTCAATTGTATTTTAATTTCTTGTACTTTTTTTGGTTTTAAATCGTAGATCTTCCACATGCATAAAAATCCTAATATGTAAAAAATTGCAGGGATGACTAACATGCCTACCTTTATCCCCCATTGAGCGGGAAAGGATTGAGTGGAAGAAACGGGATTGAAACCCGTGAGGGGATGTATTATGCCAAAAGTTAGAGCTTGAATTACGATTGACAGGCGGCTGAAAAACCTCCTAAATCCGAAATAAATTCCCTCTTCGCGAGTGCCTGTTTTTATTACAATTTCATCGATTATGTCTGAAAACGTGGGATACATTAAAGACCATGTGGCACCCATGCTTAGACCGATTAATCCCATGCACACGAAAGTACCAATTATATCAAATGGGAATAAGGTTACCATTAAAAATATAGCGGTAAAGCTGGTTCCACACATGTATCCTATCCGATTTCCATGCTTACGGGAGATTTTTATCCAGAATGGAATGGAGCACAGCCCTGCCAGAAGAAATGGTACGAAAAGCAAGTATTCTACTAATGGATCTACGATCAAGACATATTGAACCCAATATGGAATGGAAGCAAGCATTATCGCCATTACTGTTGTCTGAGCGAGATACGCTACTAGATATGCCATGAAATTCTTTTCTTTAATGGCAAATTTAAATATTTCTATATAAGGCTTGTTTTTCTCTGCGGATTTATCTATCTGAAAGCTCTTTTCTATCTCTTCTTTTTCCTCGCGCGTGCCAGGAATCATAAAGAATGCGCTAATAATTAAAACAATGGTTACAAGCGCTGACATTATGATGTAAGAATTAATATTAGTTCCGGGAGGGCCACTCGTTATTATGAGCCATGGAAGGATCATTCCAATAACTAAACCCACATTGGAAAGAATGGTTTCAATCGCTCCTACTTTTGTCCGTTCTTCGTGCGAACGGAACTTATTTGGATAAATTGCTTGCCAATTAATTATCATGAATGAGAATAAAGTATCAAAAAGGCATAGAAAAAACAGGAGCCATGCAAATTCAATGATTTCGTTTCCTATTGGTGGGGTAAAGATGAAAATAAATACTAATGCGCAAGGAATGGCACTTATTAGGAACCACGTGAATCTTTTCCCTCTACGCTTGGTGAACTTGAAAGGGATTTCCGATATATATCCTGCTATGGGATCGTTGAAGGCGTTCCATATACCATAAACAACTACAGCTAACATTATATAAACTATATTTAATAAAATCTCTGTCTCGTAAAACTTAAAAACCCACATGCCTAAAGCGGTTGTCGCAAAATCGTCAAAAAAACTACCGAAAGAATACGACCAGTGGATTTTGTTAGAATACTTAAATGTTTCTGAAGCATTTTGATTTGAATTTTTTTTACTCATTTTTCAGACCTTTAGCATTATCTATAAATGATAGTTAATTATTTCTTAGGAAATATAAATCTATTTTATCAAGAGTATAATTGATTTTATTGGGATTTTAAAGAAATTAAAATGCCTGGATCTGAACAGTCATTCTTGCTTGATGCACTCAGACCGTGCTTTTCAATAATATTACCCGGAATAATTAATTTATCTTCTAGT
>JAEORV010000459.1 GCA_016840695.1 Promethearchaeota archaeon | reverse complement strand
TTAATCGTTGCATATTCATTGATGTTATCACTTCCAGTAGAGGTGGATATATTTAATCCAACAAGCTTTTTATTCCATTTTTCTTCAACTAATTCCCCAAAAAGCTTTTTACTAAATCGCGAGGCAAAATTCTTAAGAAGCTGTTCTCTCTCCTCTTGCGCTAATTCGGGGCGTTCTGAAAACTCCTCTATTTCAGAAAAAATCCGACTTATATCATTCAACGATTCTTTTGACTTATGAACATTTAAAATTTCTGTTTCTGGTTTCAACGCCAGCAACAAGCTTTCGTTGTCCTTGAATTTTCCGGGTATTAGCACCATCGATTTAGGATAAATTTGAATTTGAGTGGAACCTGATTTTTGAAGTTCATCTTTATTAAAAAGCGAAAATTCAATACAGAAAAGCTCCGATCCAGTATAATCTCGTAATATTGCGTTATACATTTTTAGAAATTTGATAACATCGAGCGAAAGCTCTTTTACTTTCTCTATTGTCAGATTTCCCGGACCAATTATATCCCCCACAGTGAGTTCATCGCTTTTAGGTGAGGAATATCCAAAAATTAGAGAAAATTGATAATTTATTGCTTCTCGCGTCGTTATCATAATTAATTTCCGTTAAGTCATTACACTATTAATATTAACTTCTAATAACTATTTAAAAATTTTTAAAAACACAAACTCAAATTTTCAATCCTTAAAATTTTAAATCAAATAAAAATAAAAATAATAAAAATCATAATTATAATATCAAGTCGATCTTTTATTCCTTAAAACTTATCATGGCTTCTGGGAATCAAGGAGATTGACCAAAATATTAAAAATTATATGCAAGGTGAAGAAAGATTCAATTCGGGAGCGATTTGGGGATCGATAATGACGACATAGAGAAAATTAGCCCCCAGATCACGTTCATAACATCAAACGCAGACATAGAAGCGATTGCTCTCGTGAGTTTCGAGGGATATCAAATTGCATTTTCCGCTTTACCACAATATCATGTAGATGGAGATCAATTCTGTGGACTTGGAGCCGCTCTTTTAATGACCGGTCGTTCTACGATTCAGACATTATTTCAAGAAGACTTGAGTGAAATCATCGTGAGAGCAAACGATGGCTATATCATCATTACTAATGCAGGTCGTTTAGTAATTGTGTGTGCTGGAACAAAGATTGATACCCTTATGAAAACAGTCAAAGTAATGAGAATTGCCGCCAAGAATCTAATTAAGATCTTCGAAGGAAGATAGAAATCATTAACTTTTTAAATATTGAAGAATTAAAAAACAAAATATTAGTAATTCTATAATAATTTGGTTTAGATAAATGTCAACAAACAACAATATTTCTTGGCGTTGGCAGTGGCTCTGGCGTTGGCGATAACGCCCCTTTCATTAGACTAAACCATTAACATTTATTCTCGTTCTTTATCTTTTTAACTTGAATGTTTAAGAGATTGAATTTTTTTATGGAATAATCGTTAAAATTATTGATTGCTAATATTAAAACAAAATGAATAAATAAATTAAACAAAAAAAACGAATAGGTAAAAGAAAATGGTGGATTATTTTAATTCAAGGATATTATTACAACCAAACGAGATCCCCAAAGAGTGGGTAAACATTATACCAGATTTACTCACGCCCATAACTCCCTTGGTAAATCCAATGGACGGGAAACCCGCACCCCCCGAAATGGCAATGGCTATATTTCCTACCGAGTGCGTGTTACAGGAAGTTTCTCAAGAACCAACCATTCCAATCCCTAATGAAATAAGAGAGATTTTTGCGAAGACATATAGACCTTCCCCCCTCCATCGAGCTTTAGCTTTGGAAAAAGATCTAGGACTTGAAGGCGACAATATACAAATATATTATAAAAACGAGTCATATAGTCCAACTGGGTCTCACAAACCAAACACGGCAATTACTCAAGCATTCTACGCAAAGAAGCAAGGATTAGAAGGACTTGTAACTGAGACAGGCGCAGGACAATGGGGTTCTGGACTATCTTATGGTTGTAGTTTATTTGGAATAAAGTGTACTGTTTATATGGTAAGGGCTAGTTTCAATCAGAAACCAGGTAGAAAAATCTTGATGCGATCTTTTGAAGGAGAAGTACACGCAAGTCCCTCAAGATTTACCGAATCTGGAAAAAAATTTTTTGAACAAGATCCTGATCATCCGGGAAGTCTAGGTATTGCCATATCCGAAGCCTTGGAACATAGTATGAGAAGCGATAATTACAGATATGCTCTAGGAAGCGTTGTTAATTTTGTACTTCTGCATCAAACAATAATTGGACAAGAAGCTAAGATTCAACTTGATAAAGTTGGCGTTAAACCCGATATTATAATAGGTGGAATGGGGGGAGGATCTAATTTCTCTGGTCTCATGCTTCCTTTCGCAAGAGATAAAATACATGGCATACTACCCGATGTAGAAATAATAGGCGTAGAACCTAGAGCTTGTCCAAGTGTTTGTAAGGGGCAATATCGATGGGATTTTGGCGATACTTCAATGAAAGGACCTATCGCAAAAATGCACACATTAGGTCATACATTCATTCCAAGTCCTATACACGCGGGCGGATTACGATATCACGGAATTGCGCCAATTGTTTCAAACTTGTACAATAATAAAATATTGACAGCTAGCATGCAACACCAAGTTGGTGTCATTAAAGCAGGACTTCAATTCGCAAAATCCGAAGGAATACTACCAGCACCTGAAACTGCCCATGCTGTGAAGGAAACAATCGATCAAGCGTTAAAGGCAAAAGAAAACAACGAAAAGAAAGTTATCTTATTCAATTTCAGTGGACACGGATTTTTCGACCTTCTAGCATATAAAGAATATATGACTGGAGATTTGCAAGATTATGAACTGCCAACAGCGGAAATAGAAAAAGCACTTGCTTCACCTGAAATGCCAAATATTGACGAATCTCAATTCTA
>JAEORV010000008.1 GCA_016840695.1 Promethearchaeota archaeon | reverse complement strand
AAATCCTCAAGGAGATAAAAGAATCGTTGACATTCTTCTTGAGATGGGAGCGAACATTAAAGTAAACCAAGAAACAAATCAGGTTATCGTGAAAGGCAATCTATCTAGATATCCCCTGAAAGGTATTGATATTGATTGCCATGATATTCCTGATTTATTTCCAATATTGGCAGTTATCGGAGCCTTCACTGAAAAAACGACGCTCTACAATGCTAAAAGATTAAGACTCAAAGAAAGCGACCGAATCTCTGTAATGGCCCGAGAATTAACGAAAATGGGCGTTAAAATAGAAGAAAAGCAAGACAAAATGACTATTTATGGGTGTGAGGATATAAAAGGTTCAGAAATCGATCACGAAAACGATCATAGGATAGCCATGGCGTGCTGTATTGCGGCTTTAAACGGAAATTCGAATTCTCTGATCAATAACATGGATATTGTTAAAGATTCATATCCTAGTTTTATTGATGACCTTTTAAAATTAGGTGCCGGGATTGAATAATTTTTCGAAATTACATTTAAATAACTTCACCTCAAATCTTATATATATTCAATTTATTTCTAAATAATTTTTAAAAAATGTGATAAAAATGGAACAAAAAGATGTAAGTGTTAAGCGCTTTCCAAAAAGGATAATCGCGTCGTTTCAACTGGGAAATTTAGTAGGATTGATGATGAGTCAGATGTACTCCCAGCAATTGGAATACTATTATAGCAGTGTTGTTAATTTAAATTATTCTATGCTTGTAATAGCAATATTTATCTATACGGCATTCAACATGTTCAACGACCCTCTTTTAGGATATCTTTGCGATAGATCAACAAGATTTACAAGCAAATGGGGTAAGAGATTTCCTTTTATAATGATGGGTGCGATTCCATACGCTTTTATGGTGATATTTCTCTTCTCGTCTCCATTAGCCTCTCAAGCTGGTGATCTCGCCGTATTTTTTTGGTTATTGATATTTTATTGCCTTACAGACATGGTATTTTCGCTGTACGATATCAATAGGGTTGCTCTTTTTCCAGATAAATTTCGCCACAATGATGATAGAAGAATAGGTGGTACTATTACAGCCATTCTCGAAACCATTGGAATTTTGCTTGGAGTCATCATACCTGCATTAATAATTGAGGACCGAACAGATACTAGCCAATGGACACTAACGGTAACGATCGTTGCCATATTTAGTTTTATTATCTTTCTCATGATGATTCCTGGTGTAAGAGAAGATCAAGGCATGAGAGATCGACGCTCAGAAATTGATAAAGCGAGAGAAATCGATCCATTCTTTAAAGGAATGAGAATTGCTTTCAAAGATAGAAATTTTCTAGCTTTCACCGTGTTATATACAGCATATACAACCGCGATGGGAATTGTAATGCTGTCTATACCCCACTTTGTAGAAGATATTCTTTTAATGGGTAAATCCTCTGAATTAGTACTTGTATTTTATATCGTATTCGTAATTGTAGCAGCGCCAATTTGGTATAAACTTTCTTATAAAATTGGCGTAAAAAAAGTTGCTACAATAGGAGCATTGATCTTAGCTAGTGGAGGTATCCCTCTTGCTTTCGTTCCTCGTGGCCCTGAGGGATTAGGATTGACAATAATTATCATGATTGCGGCTGGTTTTGTTGATGGTGCAATTATTAGCATGAATATGCCAATTTTTTCTGCTATGATTGATAAAGCAACAATAAAATCGGGTAAACGTCGAGAGGGTTTATATATGGGAACATTTACTTTCATCTCTCGTGTCGGAATTTTTATAAGGTTCTTTTGCGCCTGGTTAATTGTGGTTACTACAGGATATACTGCTGGAACAACGGATCCTCTTGCACTTTTAGGGCTTAGATTCCAAATATCCGTGTTTCCTCTCGTCATAATGACACTTGGAGCCCTTGTGTTTTGGAAATTGTATAATATCACGCCAGAAGAAGTGGTGGCGAATACAGAAAAATTAAAAGAATTAAAACTATAATTATATGGACTTGGAGCTTTAGCTCTATATCTTTTTATTATTTCTTTTTTAAATGAACATAAATCAATGATATGTTTATATAGGATAAAATTGATTGTAAAATAATTTCTTTTTACATAATTAATTTAATAAAAACTTGATTTTTATGAAGGCCTTAAAGAAAAAAATCTCAAAAATAACTATAATATGCTTTATTGCTTTAATAATTGGCGGTTTTAGCTTAGCTCTTATTCCTAACCATGCCTCTGGACAATCAACGGATAAACAGAACATTTTAGTAATAAGTAAAGGAAGTGACACTCTTTTTCGGCAAAGCCTAGGTGTTGATACTCAAAATTTCAACATTTCGGTAATTTCAGAATCAGATCCCCTAACTTTATCGGGAATTGATGCCATAATAATATTCGATGCAATATTAACTCCCTCGAAAATGGGCGTCATTGAGAGTTTCGTCGATAACGGCGGAGCAGTATTGATTTTTATGGGACAGAAGTTACACAATAATGCTACTTTATTAGAGAATTTAACACTCGTAACTGGAGTTACTTTTCAACAGAACAAAGAATCAATGCTATTTGTAGTAAAAAATTATTCCTATGCTTTAACTACATATATGGATTGGAATTCTGCACCTGACATGAAAATGAAAAACATGTCCATCATCAACCCTTCAGATCTTAACACTCAAGTCAAGAGAATCGTGGACGTGTATCCTGTTTCGAAGAATCTCGAAATAGCTACTTATAGCAAACCATTAATAATGGAAATGGCTAAAGGTAGTGGAGAAATAATTCTTTTCACGGGATGGTTAGAAACAAACGCTAATCTTGATTTTAAGGTTTGGCCATACTTTAATTACTTATTATACACCATGCTCTTTGAAAGTTTAGGATTACCCTATCAAACTTATGCTGTGTGGCCATTTTCACCTGTTCCACATTTACTAGAACAAGTAATTCTTTTAATCGTAATAATTTGCTTGGCAACATTGGCTATCACTGGATTTGTGGTAGTAAAAAAGAGATCTGCTAGAAGGATGGATCAAGCAGTAATTGATACCTTGAAAAAACAAGCAGAAGAAGAAGAGCAAAAAAGAATCGAAGAAGCTAAAGAACTTGAGAAAAAACTAGAGGAAGGAGTTGATTTAAGCGATGATTGGGAAGTCATTGGAATACATAGACAGTTAGGTGGATTTTTAAAAACATTATTCCTCAGTCTGTTTTTAGTAATCCCTCAGTTATTAATTTCTAATTTTGTCATGCCCCAAATTTTACAACCGTTTCCACAAGCGGCAGGTTGGTATTATTACGCATACAACACGTTCCAAATAGCTTGGTTATTGTTTGATTTCGGGACGTCTTACGCGTTGGCTAAATATTTCTCGCAATATAGGGTCAAAAATCCAGAAAAAGCGATACACTACATTCAAATTTTCGTGTGGTGGCAGTTGTTTACAGGATTAGCTCAAATTACCATGTTTGCCTTATTAGGATCTTTTATCTTCCCTCTTACTAGTCTTGCACACATGAGTTGGGTATTTATCTCTTTTTCATTGGTTCAATATCCTGGATTTTTCCTCGTTTTTATGTATTCTTTCCAAGGAATGCAAAAAGCGGACTACCAACTCATTTTATATGTGATGTGGGAGGTAGTCTGGCTAATAGTAGGTCAGTTGATCTTTTGTCCACTAGGAAGAATATGGGGTGCTGCAAATCCCATATTTGGAGAAGCTCTCGGTGCGGGAATAGGGTATTCAATCGCTCGTTATTTTGATTACTGGATGACTTTCTTATTTTCAATCAGGTTATTTAAAAAACGGGGTTTTTCGCCAAAAACTTGCTTTAGGATCGATTTCAACAGAGAAGAATTCAAGGAAACCATGAAATTCGGCTCTCGAATAGCGTTTGGAGAGAGTTTTGTTCAGATCACATATTTCATACAGTTAATATTTACCAGCGCTTATATCGCTAATTACTCAAACGAATTAGGGTATTTTAGCTTAGCAATGAATATTGGTATGATAATCCAAATTGTAACACTTTGGGGCCAATCCCTTTTAGGAGCATATAGTGAATCTAGAGCGCATGATAAAAAAAAACTGACTAAGTTATACATTTACCAATCGTTTCGGTGGGGGAACTACTTTGCCTTCTTTTTAATATCTGTACTTTTTGCAACAGGGGGAAAATTTCTGATTGGCGCTGCAGGTGAGGATTATGGCGGTCCTGCTGTAAGATTTCTGCCATTTATTCTGATATTTCACGCATTCGGGATCTATTCTTGGCTTGTTGATGCGATCCTTTTGGGAACAGGGAAAACTCACTTTGCTGCTCTCGTATGGATTATCGAACAAACATTAAGAGCACTTTTAATGATCGTGTTAATAATATGGCTAAAAGATATGACCGCTGTTTTACTAGCTTATATTCCTGCCGTTTTGACTAAAGATATCGTGGCATGGATCATCGTGCGCTACAAAATTACAGACTATAAAATACACCCCTTTACTACCTTTGTCACGCCTATTTTAGCAGCGGTAATCAATTATGGCGTTTTATATTTCTTCGGTGAGCTCATTTGGATGATTGACATGGGGGATAAACTCATAAATACAGCACTCTTATTCATCATTGGAATCTTCCTCTTCATGTATCTCTACGCATTCTTAGACGGATTACTTGGAGGTTACGATAAAAATACCTTGAAGGAATTCGAAAAAGCTGCGAGCATGGTTGAGGGTCGTTTAGGAGCGCTTCCTAAAACTCTGTATAAAGTAGCTAAAGCGGGTGCTAAATACAGTCCCTTTCATAACAAGTTCAAGATTGATATATACGAAGAAGCAATGAAAGAAGCTTACGATTTAACGCTAGAGAAAAAGATTTTAAAAATTTAACTTTCTTTTTTTTTTATTTACCTAAACGACTTTTGTCGTCGCGCTCGTGCTTTCTTCCCGCCAAACTTTTTTGGTTCTGTCCTTCTCGAATCTCCTGATAAAAGGGAGTTATCATATTCTCTAAAAACACGTTCAAGAGTCTTAGTACCGATTAATTGATTTAGCGCTTTAGCTATAGCCATTCGAACGGCTTCGGTTTGACCCTTCCTGCCACCCCCTTTAACCTTCACGCTAATATCGCATTTCTCCATCTTGGGATTGTTAATTATTTCCAATACTTCTTGTATTCTCTGTCTTGCAAGTTCCGGCTCGTATACTTGTAAGGGAATGTTATTGATCTTGATCAATCCTTTTGCCGGATAATGGAGCACTGCTCTCGCAATTGCTGTCTTCCTTTTTCCAGATGATTGAATTACTTTTACTTTTGTTGACATTCTCATTGAACCTCTAATACTGGTTTATTCCATCCAATTCGAGTACATAAATTGTCTAAAGTTATGTACTTGTTATAGTACGAAAGACGCTTTTTATCTGCGAATGGCACTTCGCTTGGGACCAATTTTTGATACCTATTCTTAAATCGCTCGGGAATGTCCGAGATATAGATGTGAACTAATCTTAAAGCTTCCTTACCCCTAAGTTTCTTTCTAGGCAACATTTTTTTAACCACGTTCCTCATGAAGGTGTCAGGTCTTCGAGGCCAGAAAGGACCTCTACGCGGATTAGTAGCAGTGCTAATGTTTAACTTGGCTAGGTATTTCTCGTGAATGTCTCGCTGATTGCCACTAATTATGGCGTCCTTGGCATTTATTATGACAATTCTTTCCCCTAATAATGCTCTTTTTGCTACTTGACTGCAGAACCGTCCCAATATCTTGTCAGTTGCGTCTAATAGTTGATATTCGATCATGAGTATATCACGGTTATTTTTAATTAGTAAAATATTTTTATGTTCTTTCCTGTTGGATTTTGCTCTAACAATTCTTCTATAGAGAGTAATTTACTTCCGGAAGCTTCGATTTTTTTCCTCGCAGATTGTGAACAATCCAGACACGAGATCGTGAGCTCGTGAGTTAATTCGCCAATTCCTAACACTTTCCCTGGTACAACAATGACCTCGTTCTTCTTTGTTTTGTTGTTGATTCGGTATAGATTTGCTTCAATTCTTTGTTGTCTTGCTCCAGATAATTTTTTACTTACTTTTCTCCAAATCTTTCTCTTCGTTTTCCACAAATCTCTTATTAACTTCCGCTGATAATGGTTGCTAGGTCCTGTGATCTTGTGGCTCATTATAATTACTCTTTTTATGTTGTGCTTGATGAAGTAAATTCGTTATATTTTAATAATTTTTTGATTTAGACGCAATTTAAACGCTGAGATCTATGTCTAACTCTTCTAACGAGCCTTGTAATTCTATTATTTTTTCATTGAATATTTCAAAAGTTTTCTTAATGATTGTTTCAAATGACAACGCTCCATCGCTTTCAATGCTGAAGATGTATTTATTCTCTTCGCGATCCGCTTGAATTGCGTTTTCAGGACAGTTTAGTTCACACGCATTACACAGATCGCAAGTTTCTTGATAATCTTTTTTTAACTTGGGTGTTTTATTGCTCGAGAAATCAAATAAATCTTTTGGGCACATCCTTGAGACGATGCATTTGTCTGGGCAAGCTGCACATTTAGAATCGTCTAAATCTATCTTTGGATAAAATTGATAATGAACATTCGAGACTGCTTGCCATTTTGCGTGTTCTTTTGCGGTTCCTAAAATGGCGTAAGCTTCTATAATTACCTTATCGTCTTTATCGATCTTTACTATAGGTATGCGAGGATTAACTGGAACAATAGCAGGATCGTTCGATTTTAAATCTCCCGAGTAAATCTCTAAAGGATTATTTGTAGTATTTGTAATTTCACATGTAAGGCTTACTTGACATAGTGGACATCCAAAACCAGAGCACTCACAATCTTGTGGTAGTTTATATATTTCGAGATCGGTTTTTAACGGAATTAATCCCAGTCTATGCGAAATTATCTCGTCATACAAAGGCGAATCGTTTTTCAAAATTATCACTTCGTCTATTGCCATGACGGGAATTTCTGTTAGTATGATTCGACGAATTGCGTTAGCCATTTCAATGGAAATTCCTTCTATAACGAACACTAAGTTATGTTCGTCTTTTTTAAGAACTTCAAGGTTAAGTGTCATGATATTCAATCAATTATTAAATTTTTAATAGAATGTGAATGATACCTAAAATGTGCCCTAAAACTTAAGTTTTTCTGTTTTAAATCAAAAAAATGGAAGGATAAAAATTAATAAAATTTCAGATATTCATAAGCCTTATTTGGGGTATTAAAACAATACTTTACTTCTTGAAAATTTTTTCGAAATTCGGCCACTTCTTCTCTGACTTTCTTCGGATCCTTTTGATCAATTATTAATTTCTTGAAGAATTCAGCGATGTCCACCATTTCGCTTTTGCCCATTCCTAAACGAGTGATTTCAGAGGTTCCTAACCTTAAACCTCCGGGATTCATGTAATGTCTTCCTTCTCTTATGTCCCAAGGTAAGAGGTTCCTATTTATTATGATATTCGCATCCTCAAGCAAGCGTTCGATATCTCCTCCTAAACCAACAGTTTTCTCAAAGTCAACTATGTTAATAACGACCTGGTGGGATTTCGTAAATCCTAAGTGTTCACATAGGACATTAAATCCTCGCTCGTTTAATGCGGTTCCAAATGCCTGAGCGTTTTCGATTACTTTTTTATGATATTCTTTTCCAAATTCAAGCATTTCTGTCAGTGCAACAGCAAAACCCGCAACATTATGCAAGTGATGATTGCTAAACAACGATGGAAAGGCCGCATTTTTTAAATCATCGACTAGATCTTCCCTATCAGAAACTACTGCTCCTGTTTGTGGTCCTGGTAAGGTTTTATGGCAACTGAGGCTCATGGCGTCCGCCCCTTCTCTCAATGGATCCTGAAAATAGCCTGAACCAATCAAACCTGCAACGTGAGCGCTATCATAACCTACAGAGGCCCCTATCTCCTTAGCAACTTCGCTTAATTCCTTGACAGGATGAGGAAATAAAAAGACTGAACCACCAAACAAGATCATTTCTGGTTCAAATTCCCTTATTGCTTTTGCAGATTCATCCACGTCCAAATTCATATTTTCTTCGTCAAACGCAAGGTATTTTATCTCTAAACCTCTCACGGTTCCCGCAGTTCCGTAGATCCTTCGTCCAGAGGACGTTTCATAGGGGGCATGACTTATATGTCCTCCTTTGGGTATGGGCATTGCCATCATTTTACCATTATTCCGGGAAGTAAAAGCATTATACAAGACCAAGTTAGCCATGACTCCAGAAACAGGACGTACATCGGCAAAACAACAATTAAAATACTCCTTAGTAAGGTCAATACATATTTGCTCCACTTTATCTATGAACTTGCATCCTGCGTACACGCGCTGACCTACCCATCCTTCAGCATATCGGTGGGAAAAGTCGGAAACGATTGCTTCGTTCACAGCGGGGCTTGTAACGTTTTCTGAAGCAATTAAAGGTATTGCGTTGCTTATTTCATCGTGGTGTTCCATCAAAATTGAACGGATTTCTTCTAATTTTTTACTCAAGTGTGATCAAATCGTTTTTTTCTGAATTGATGATCACATAAACATGCAATAAAATTAAAATTTTTGTAAAATCTCACGAAATAAAATTACATTTTAGTGCGAGTGATGCTAACTGGTAAAGAAATAATGGCAATAATCAGAAATGGGGCATATTTGGCATTTTGGGTTTTTCTTGGCGCAGATATTGCTTCCAAAATCGAGTAAAGCCCAATAAAAATGCTTTGAATCGTCGTCTGGTAGTAGCATGTATAATTGCTCGTTGATAAGCTCGTTCCTCTTGGTATTAATGGGTATTTTAAACACTCTTTCAATAATTCTTTTTATGTTTACATCGTGAAAGAGCGTTCGATGGTTCAAGCCAAAGCAAGCATACGCATTACTCACGTACTCTGCAATTCCATTGATTTCTTTTAACACCATCGGATCTTCGGGTATTTTACCATTAAACTTCGAGATAATCATCTCGCTCAAGCTTTTCAAGATTTTTGAACGCTTGTTAGATAATCCTAAACTCTTGATATCTAATTGAAGGGACTTGATATTTGCATTATTTATTGCAGTAAAATCCTTATATTTTTTAAAAAAATCGTCATAAAGGTTATTCACATTACTTGCAATCGTTTTCTGGAGTAAGATTTCCGTGATTAAAATCTGGAAAAGACTTGTAGTTTTTCTCCATGGATATTCTCGCTTGTTTTCGTCGTACCATTCTAAAAGATTCTCTCGAACGACAGAATATTTCTTCTCTCCAGTCATTAGTGTATTAAGTCAAACGTATTATTTATTAACTCCCAAATTATACTTCTATATATAGACACATGAAGATCATTGATATTTTTTCTGGAGCTGGAGGCTTGTCTCTCGGGTTTAAACAAGCGAATTTTCAAATCGTTCTTTCTGTCGAGCTTGAGAAAGTGTATTGCGAAACGTATAAACACAATAATCAAGACTCCACTTGTTTGAACAAAGATATAACATTAATAAATTGCGAGGCGATTGCACATAAACACCTCAATAATAAAGAAATTGATGGAATTATTGGTGGACCCCCCTGTCAAGGATATTCTTCCGTTGGGAATCGAAATATCAATGATCCTCGTAATACAATGATTTTTTACTTCATAAAGTGGGTAGATTTCTTTCAACCTGAATTCTTTGTAATGGAAAACGTTCCGGGTATTTTATCAATGGATAATGGGGGAGTAGTAAAGAAGATAAAAAAAATGTATCAAGACATAAATTACTCTTGTCAAGTAGAAAAAATGCGCGCGCTAGATCATAGAGTCCCCCAAAAAAGAAAGCGCGTTTTCTTCATCGGATTCAAAGGCAATTCTAAAGTAATTAAACTTCATAAAGAAAATGGGAATAATTCTCATTTAGTGAAAGACGCGATTTCTGACATCTTAGATCTCCCTCCTTTCAGGAAAAAATGTCGGGATGAAATGACTTTAGATTACATATCTCCCCCGAAAACCAGCTATCAGAAGTATTTGAGGAAGAACTCAAGAAAATTGAGTAATCACTTTGCTCCAAATCATGGTAAGGTCGTGAGGGAACGAATATCGCACATTAAACCAGGTGAAAATCACGCTTCTTTACCCAAAGAATTTCAACTCAAGAGCGGATATCCAAACATATACGGACGGTTACACTTGGATAAACCTGCTGATACCATTACGGGGAATTGCGGGTGTATCAGTGCTCCAGGGCGTTTTATCCACCCAATTCAAGATAGAGCGATCTCAGTTCGCGAAGCTGCGAGGTTACAATCATTTCCAGACGATTACGTGTTTAAAGGAAGTTTGAATCAGAAATACAAACAAGTGGGAAACGCCGTCCCTCCCTTAATGGCTGTATCTCTCGCTAAATCAATTAAGGAAATGCTTTAAAACCTTTTTTTTAAATACTAAGTATTTTAGCCGCATTACCTCCTAGAATCATTGTTTTTTCCTCGTCAGAAAAGGCTGGAAAGCCCAATGATTTCATTGGTTCTGGAATTTTCAAGTTCTTTATTGCGTGAACCCATTCCTTTTGAGATATGTGAGGTACGAATAACGGCCAATCAGACCCAAAAAGTATTTTTTCCACTCCACACTTCATCTTAGCCTCAACGAGCGTTTGATAGAAAAAAAAGGGAGCGTTTTTATAGGCAACTTGTAATGAAG
Organism: Promethearchaeota archaeon; assembly: GCA_016840695.1. Lineage (GTDB taxonomy): Archaea > Asgardarchaeota > Lokiarchaeia > Sigyniarchaeales > SOKP01 > FT1-020. The sequence goes on along the minus strand of JAEORV010000008.1, from coordinate 3,183 downwards.
AAATGTCAAAGAACACGTTTTCGTTCTTTTTTGCGACAGAGATTGCTTCGTTGTGCCAAGGAACGCCGACATGAGCCATTATGATCTTGATCGTTGGAAAATCCACGGCAATGGTATCGATATGCGCGGGTCTATTATATTTCATGTACGTTCCTGGAGGACTCGAACCAGTATGGCATAAGATTGTCAAGCCCAACTCTTCGATGTGTTCGTAAAACGGATAAAATTCCGGATTATCGGGAAAAAATCCCGTTAGTGGCCATAATTTAACACCTTTTAGTCCCATCTTCACGCATCTTTCGAGTTCCTCGATGGCTCTATTACCCCTTCGAGGATCTATTCCCGCAAATCCAATAAACCTATCCGGGTGTTTTCTCACTATGTCTGCCACGTAGCTATTGTAGAGCTTGTACGTTTTTAGTTTAAAAAGAGTCCCATAATCTAATGCAAGCAATACCGCCTTGTCTATTCCCGCTTCGTCCATTTGCAGGAGTAACTTTTCGTGATTAATGTCAATTATGAGGGAAGGATCGCAATCAAATTCCTTCGCCAAATCAATATATTTCTCTTTCATTTCGGCAGACAGGAGCCTTTCTTCCCAAATATGACAATGAGCATCAATAATCAGCTTGACCAACCAATCGCAAGTAAAAAATAAAAATTACTATAGGTTTAGGTTTGGTTATTTATATAATTTTTCCACGATATTACGTACCAAAAAATTAATTATGGCATTCTATATTATTTCTCCTCGTTAGAGTCTTCGACATTTTTTTGCGTCTTCATTTGAGGAAATAAGATCACTTCTTTTATCGAGGTTTTATTTGTAAGAAGCATGACCAATCTATCGATTCCAATACCAATTCCTCCGGTTGGCGGCATTCCGTACCCTAAAGCGTTGATGTAATCGTAATCAATTACGTGAGCTTCGAGATCCCCTGACCGTCTCTTTTTATCTTGTGCTTCAAACCTTTCTTTTTGATCGATAGGATCGTTTAACTCAGAAAATCCATTTGCGATCTCGTACCCTCCTATGAACAATTCAAATCTTTCCGTGAAGCCTTCTTTTACCCTGTGTTTTTTTGCTAATGGTGATACTTCTATTGGAAAATCATAGATGAACGTGGGTTGGGAAATGTTCTTTTCTACTAAATTCTCAAAAAAGACAACTAAAAATTCGCCGTGCGTACTTGCCTTATCGTAATTTTCAAACCCCTTTTCTAATGAGATTTTCCTTAGCTCTTCAAGATCGTGTGTATAAATGTCAATTTCACCGTATTCCTTTACGGCGTCCTCCATGGTGATCTTTTTCCAGGGTTTCTTGAGATCAATCCTAGTATTATTAAATTCAATCTCGTTTTTCCCAAAAACTTCAAAAATTGTTTCAGATATCAAGTCTTCACAGAGGTTCATGATGTCGTTGTAATCTTTGTATGCCTCGTATAGCTCTAACATTGAAAATTCTGGATTATGAGTTGTATCGATATCTTCGTTTCTAAAATTTCGAGCTATTTCATAGACTTTTTCGAATCCCCCTACTATTAATCTTTTCAAGTATAATTCGGGAGCGATTCTCAAGTACAAATCTTGTTTTAAAAAATTGTGATGAGTCGTGAAAGGTTTAGCATTTGCTCCTCCGTATAAAGGTTGCAAAACAGGCGTTTCAAACTCCAAAAATCCTTGTCTATCTAAAGATCTCCTAATAAATGATACCACTTTGCTTCTGATTTTAAAAAGTTGCCTGATGTCCTCATTTACTTTCAAGTCGACATAACGTTGTTTGTATCGTTTCTCCACGTCTCTAAGGCCATGAAATTTTTCTGGTAAGGGACAAAGAGATTTGGATAAAATTTCGTAATCGTTTACCCACATGGTTATTTCACCCATTTTCGTCCTGAAAATATTTCCTTTTACTCCTATGACATCTCCCGTCTCAATGTATTCTTTAAAGTTCTTGAAATTACTCTTTCCAAGACTATCCTCTCTCAAGTATAGCTGAATACTCCCATTCTCGTCTTTTAAATCAACAAAAATGACTCGACCGTGTTGACGAATGTTGTAAATATAACCCGCGGTTATTTCTTCCTCCTCGGATTTATCGTGAGTAACGTCCTTATATTTTTCTTTAATTTCGTTGAGGACTACTTTTCGCTCGTATCTGTAAGGATAACAATTCACACCCATTTCGACGAGTTTTTTCATCTTGTTGACTTTAAACTCGTCAAATTTCAAGTTTTCAAAATTGCTCATTATAATCACAATAATTAACGATTTTAAAAGAAATTTTCTATTTTAGATCACAGATGATAATAGATATAGAATAGCGATTTAATTAGTATTTCTATTAATGATGCGATAAATAATTACTCGGATTTTTCAAAAATAAGGCGGGCCTCGTACAAATTCAATTTCTTTCCCGCTTTCTGTTTTTCCAGCGCTGTTGCGAGCTTTTCTTGTTTCATTTTTTCGAGCAATTCATTTTCACTCCTCTTTTTGTTGGTAAAGGTCATTTTTTTCGGTTTCTTAGAAGACCTTTGTCCCTTGTTAGAATGATTGTAAGGACGCTTGCCCTTTGGAATCTTCTTTCTTTGATTCATGAGTTCTAAAAATTGCTCGTGATAATCGTCAGCGGCCTGCTTATTTTTTATTAAATCTTCTTCCATTCTTTTCTTTTTATCCTTTAACTCGCTAACCTTATCGTAAAGTTCGAGCATTTTTGCGTGATTGTCCTGGGATTTATTTGACCATTTATTTAATTGTTCGTAGATCTTATTCAAATTGACTTTCACGAGTTCAATTTTTCGGTTAAGCTTAAGAAACTCGTCGTCTTGCCGTTCTTCCATGAATTTTTGCTTAGTTTCTGCCAACTCTCTGATCTGGTCGATTATCGCATTTTCTTCGGTAATATTCAATTTTTCTGTTTCGATGATTCTTTCCAAATTTTCAATTTTTCGATTAATTTGTTTTAAATCGACAAATCGTACTTTATTACCGTTAGCGTTTTTTAATTTTTGAGCCTTCTTCTTCTCTTCAATAAAGTTATCTAAAATGTTTTTATATTCAATCTTTTTATCTTTAAGCTTCTTGACCTTATCGTTCCAGTAATCGCGCTTTTTCTTATATACATCTTTTGCTGTCTTTAAAGACTCGTTGATTTTAACTTCTATTTCTTGTAGCTCGTTA
>JAEORV010000458.1 GCA_016840695.1 Promethearchaeota archaeon | reverse complement strand
AAGTTATTATCAGATAAAATTTTTTGAATACCATCAATAAATTCCTCAGTTTTTTCTGCTTTAATACAACTTTCATCATGAACAACCCAATCGTAAGCGGGTAAGTCTTTTGCTACTATAGGTAACTTGCATATCGCGGCTTCAATCAAGGGTATTCCTTGATTTTCCACTCGAGAAGTGTTTAAAAACACATCTGCACCATAATAAGGTTCTCTTATATCATCGTAAAAACCTGTAAAAATGACATTTTTTAACATTAGAGCCTTGTCAATATCTGGGTTATTATTAATTGGTCCTACCCAAACAAAATAATAATCAGGCAGAGCTTTCGCTATGTCTCCAAATAGATCAACGCCTTTTTTCTTCCAACTCAAACCTACATTAAGAATTATTGTTGCGTCAAGGGGAACACCATATTTTTCCTGGAGGAATCGTCGAAAATTGTTGCCATATTCCTTATTTTCTGTAAAATTTTCGAGCCTGATACCGTTACTCACGGGATAAATAGGATATGTCAAAGAATGTTGCATTCCTAACAAACATTGTTTAGAATATTCACTAGGAGTTATTAATAAATGAGCGGGGCCATATTGAATTCTTAACCATATTTCCAATAATTTGTTGAAAATAGGTTTGTCTGGAAAAATATTTCCTACCATGTCTTCTACAGTAGTATGGGCGTGTCTAACAACCGCAGCCCTATTCTTGAATCTTTTCTTATATTTTCCTACTTGTAAATATGTTAGAGGATCATGGGTAGAAGCAGCAATAATGTCAACCTCTCCGTTTTTGACCCATTCAGGCTCTTTTGGCTCATTTTCAGGAACCCACAAGTTATGGCCTCTTAATTCTAATTCCTTGATAACATCGTTAGTATTTGTCTCAATTCCACCAACATTCTCAATCTTCGTGATTTTTTTATACAATCCGAAGTTGACAACAAAGATGATGTTCATAACTAAACTTAGAGTTCATAAGAAAAAAACTTATCTTTATCGAAAAATAAGAAATATTGATGGGAATCGAAAAAGTTAGGGTATCTATTGGAAGCGCGTCCGTGTTAGGGCTCGATGTATCGATAAAGCCAAAGGATCCACCCACGACTTGTTATTTAATGACTTATATAAAGGGACATTGTTCCGCAAACTGTGCTTTTTGCCCACAAGCGAGAGGTTCAGATAGTTCTACAGAAAAACTCTCAAGAGTGAATTGGCCCGTATATCCAATAGAAGAAGTTGTAAATAAATTAAAAAACTTACCTGTTGACAAGTCTTTTAAAAGAATATGCATTCAAACATTAAATTACCCTAATAATTTTGTAGATATCATAGACATTGTAAATAAGATTAGTCACCTATACAATGGTCCTATTTCAGTTGCGATTCCACCCCTCTCGAAAGAGCGATTGAAAGAACTAAAAAGAATTGGTATTTCTAGAGTAGGTATCGCTTTAGATGGAGCCACACCAGAGATTTTTAATGAGGTTAAAGGAAGCGAGGTTAAAGGTCCTTATCATTGGGACGAACATTTTAAATGCTTAAAAGATGCTTTAGATGTTTTTCAAGAAGGCCATGTTAGTACTCATTTGATAGTAGGATTGGGAGAGACTCAAGAAGAAATTTTACGGATAATAATGAAATTACATGAATTAAAGATCACAGTTGCTTTATTTGCATTTACTCCTATAAAAGGGACAAAGCTTGAAAAAATGACACAGCCACAAATTTTTGATTTTAGGAGGATTCAATTAGGAAGATATCTTATTGTAAGCAATATATTGTCCTTAGAAGATTTTACTTTTGATGATGATGGAACTTTAATTAAAATTAATATTTCTAGAGAGAAATTAAGAGATATAATTGATAATAGCGATGCTTTCATGACCTCAGGGTGTCCCGGATGTAACCGTCCTTATTATACTTCAAGACCTTCAGGACCAATATATAATTATCCAAGAATCTTATCTAATAATGAAAATGAAGAGATTTTTAATCTACTAAAAGAGCATATTAATTAATACTTGAGATAATAGAAATGGAGACATGGAGATTTTTACCAATTGAAACCAGAAATGGATATTGGAACATGGCATTAGATGAAGCCATCTTAAAAGCCGTGATAGAAAAAAGATCTCCAAATACATTGCGTTTTTTTAAATGGAAACCTTCAACAATTAACCTAGGAAGGAATCAGAGTTTATCGGATGAGGTTGATGTAAAGGTTGCTAAAGAAAAAGGATTTGATATTGTAAGGCGCATTACGGGGGGTGGCGCAGTTTTTCACGATCAAGATAGTGAAATTACCTATTCGATTGTATGTCCTCAAAAGTTCCTAGAAAAACTGAATGCTTTTAAAGTCATAGAACAATTTGAAATTATCACCCAAGGTATAATCGAAGGATTGAATATTTATGGTTTGGAGCCTGAAAAAGGTGTTATTCATTGTCCTGCTCTCTTCTTAGATGGAAAAAAGATTTCGGGAAATGCACAAGTTAGAAAGAAAAGTCATATCCTTCAACATGGAACTATATTATTAGATCTTGATCCAGAACTCATGTATTCCGTTTTAAAAGCACCGCAGGGAATAAGCAAATCCCGCATGGTAAGATCTGTCTATGCAAAATGTATTGGAATTAAGGGCTTCATACAAGATTTTGATGAGGACCGATTACTCTCATCGCTAAAAGAAGGTTTTGAGAAGACCTTAGGAATTCGCCTCGAAGAGGGGGCATTTTCAGATTACGAACTAGAATTGGCAGAAGAGATTATTAAACAAAGATATTCAGATGAGAGCTGGTTAAGAAGATATGAATAATATCAAATCGTTACTTGAACACATAAAAAAGGGTAAAGCAAATTGGTTAGATTTCGAAAATTTTCTAGATTTACCAAATGAGCATTTGGAACCTTTTCTAGAACATGCAAGAAATCTTACTCAAGAGAAATTTCATAATAATCTCAAGATT
>JAEORV010000457.1 GCA_016840695.1 Promethearchaeota archaeon | reverse complement strand
TTATAAAGATAAACACCTCCTCTATCAAATCCTACGATTTCTAACACTTGATCGTAAGATTTTTCCAAGAACTCTTGAAGAGTTTGGGACTCGTTACCTAGCGCGATTATTGTATTCAAGGCTGATAATTCAATATTTTTTTCTTTTATTTTAAGTTCAGCATTCTTCCGCTCCGATATATCTCTGGAAATTATAATTACTTTTGGTCTTTCTTGATCATCAACAAAGACTTTACTTGTATATTCAATCCATAGATAATGCCCGTTTTTATGCCTTACTCTTAATTCTTCCTTATCAAACCCTTCAAATTCTTGAAAACCTACTGTTGAAAGCTCTCTTGAATTTAACATTTGTTTTCTATCTTCAGGATGCACCAAATCCCAAGCATTCTTACCTATCATGTCTTTTTCAGAATACCCTAAAATTCTAAGATATGTATCTTCGTTTATATATTCATACTCGTATTTATCATTTAACACTGAAATCAAATCGTTTGCGTTCTCTGAAATAAGGCGATATTTTTTTTCAGATTCTTTTAACTCTTGTTCTGCTTGTTTACGTTCAGTGATGTCCAAAACAATTTCTGCAGCATTGTCAACTGAACCATCAGGATTTGGAAGCGGTGCAGAAATCAGTAGGTAATTTCTTCCATCTGCACCAATTAATTCAACACTCTCAACAGTATTGTTTTGAATTGCTTTTATCATCGGGCAGAAGTCGCAGGGTACTTCTAATCCCATATATTTTTCATAACATGATCCCTTAGAAAGATCTCCAAATTGTTCTTTTAGTGTCTCATTTTGAAAAATTATTTCATAGTTTTTGCTCACAATATCGATACCAATTCCTACATTTGTTAAACCATCCATTAAAGCTTTCAATTTGTCTCTTTCTGATTTTATATTCTCAGCAGCTTCCTTTCTCTCCGTAATATCATCAAATACAGTAATAAATTCGCCCCTCTTCGGGGATATAACTGAGATTTTAAAATATTTATCCATTAGCGGAAAACGAGTTTCAAATGATATTGATTCTTGTGTTTCTGCTACTTTCGCAAAAATATCAATATATGGGGGGTTCTCAAGTTGATATACATCAGTAGCATTTCTATTTATTACATTCTCTTTTTTAAATGAGAGTATCCTTTCATATTCAGGATTGACATCAGTTATCACGTAATCAATAGGTTTTCCGTTTATATCGTAAACAAATTTATGATAAGCAATACAGCTCGTTGAGTTATTAAATAAAACTTGAAATTTCTCTTCAGATTCTTTTAATTTTTCTTTAATATTAAATAACTCGCTTGTCAATATAGATTACCTTAGGATTTCCTAAAAGGAGATTCATTCTTATGAATTTATATTTATTTAAAAATATCTAAGAACTTCTCTTAACCCTCTTTTAAATTTTTATTATTAAAAAACTTACAAATAATTCAATATTTATATATTTGTTTTTTCGAATGAAAACAGAAAAAATTAGTAGGAAAAAATTTCCGATTAGCATATTTTTCTATATATAAAACAAGAGTTATATAATCTGACCACAATAATTTCCCCCAAAAGGCCTTTTTGAGATTGGTTTTATGACCTTGAATGGTTTTTTCTCTATGATATTCAATGGAATATTAAAGATTTCACAAAACTCCTTAAGATAGGGTTCAATATCTTTCATTGTTTCATCCATTATATCAAAAATTTTTGCTCCAATTCCTAATTTTCCTTCCAGATCCTCTTCCGTTCTCAAGATGATTTTCCCTCTGTGAATTCCCGTTCCTAATTCGCTTCCACATATTGAATGTTCGCTTTCGACAACTGAACCATTTATAAATTTCAATCCAAGCGCTATGATAAGCCCTCCTGCCATGTATTCTCCGAGAAAATCCTTTGCCGTCCCTCCAATCACTATTACTGGATATTTATGCTCGAATTCTTTTATATGTATTCCAACTCTATAACCAACATCTTGTTTGATGTATATTTTACCACCTCTTGCAGATAATCCAATAACATCACCACCATCTCCGTGAACTATTATTTCACCATCATTCATCGTGTTCCCTGCTTGATCTTCGCAATTTCCATGGACAATGATTTTCGGGCCGTCCATGAATATTCCAAGATCGTTTCCGGGAAGTCCATGGATTTCAATTTCCATATCTCCTTGTAAAGAGGCTCCTATAAATCTCTGTCCGCATACATTGTTTAAGATTATTTTTTTAGAATTGCTTTTTAAGTTTTCATGGATCTTTTCATTTAGTTCTTTATAATTTATTGGATGGTTATTGGGTGCAGCATCTATTCTTGCATATTTATCTTTTATTTCCATTTTTTTCACCTTTTTTCATTCTCCTGCGTGTTTGACTCCTAAAATTTCAGCAATTTTAAGATTAGGTCCAATATATCTCAGTCTATCGCGATTAGACCTTAAGGATTCAACCGAGTCAATTCCCATTGCTCCTAAAACTTCTTTTAATTCCTCGTTCCACGAATGGAATAAGTTAATAATTCTATTTCTCGCAACATCAATGTCCAATCTTTTTACCAAATATTCTTGTTGTGTTGCAATTCCCCAGGAACAAAGTCCTTTAAAACATTGTTGACACACTCTGCATCCCATTGCAATTAAAACAGGCAAACAACACATTGCTACATCTGCACCTAATGCAATTGCTTTTATTAGATCTGCAGAATATCTAATTGAACCTCCTGCAACCAATGTTACTTCATCTCTAAGATTTTCTTGACGTAATCGTTCATCAACAGCAGCAATAGCCAATTCTATGGGGATACCCGCATGATCTCTAATAATTCTTGGAGCTGCACCTGTACCTCCTCTAAATCCATCGATTGTTAAGAAATCCGCTCCTCCTCTTACAATACCAACTGCTATTGGAGCCGAATTATGTACAGCTGCGATCTTTACTCCAATTGGTACTTTATATCTTGTTGCTTCTTTTAATTCC
>JAEORV010000456.1 GCA_016840695.1 Promethearchaeota archaeon | reverse complement strand
TTCACTGTTCTGGAAATAAAAAGATGGGTTTGTCGTAATCTTGAAAAGAGTTTAAATAATCAATTGTAGTTTTAATTCGTTGGTCAGTAGCATTTGCCAAGTGAAATCCACCAATTATGTGTGATATTGGCTTAGTAGTAATGTTTTTTACATAATCTAATGTATTCATTATCCCAGAATGACAACAACCAAGTAGTAAAACGACATTTTCTTGATACTCGAAAATCAAGCATTTATCGTCAAGGATCTTATCAACCTTAACAATGCCTTCTTGAAGCGAAAAAAAGCTGCTAAAGTCTTCTTCTGGATGGATTCTTGGGATCTCACCACTCAGAGTTATTTTTAATCCTCCATCATTAAAAATTTCAAGGGTTTCTTTTGTAAATATGACTTTAGCATTTAAATCGTCCATGTGATTTAAATCAATCGGAGCTTGATTCACAATTTTCGATGTGGATAATAAGGGGATGATTTCATCTCTATTCTTACCATCTAAATCGCTATCTTTTACATTGAACGATCTCCGAAAAAATCTCTCAAATTTTGCTGAATCGTGACAGATTACGGGAATTTCATTTTCAACTTGTTCGAGTATCTGGTATAATCCCCCCGTATGGTCGTAATGCCAATGAGATATTAAAATCATGTCAATATCATACAAGGTATACGCTCTAGCATTCATGTTATATAAAAACGTTTCATTTGTGCTTCCCGTGTCAAAAATAACTTTTTTTATTAATTTTTTACCCCATTCGTCATTAGGATCTTTCACTTCATAGATATTAATCATGAATCCCAATCCGTGCTCAGCCACCGATTGCGTGGCGAATAGTTTATTCAATTGAGCAAACTTCAAGCCAGGATCTTTTTGAAGATTTTGAAAAGGAAAAATGACATTATTTGTAAGAAGAATGAGTTCAGTTTTTATCATGAGAATAGCATTGAAAAATTGATTAGCGATTACTGGTAATTAGTTTATGATCGTGGTATTTCTTATCTAGTGAATCTTGGTTTTTTAACTTTTTATTTTTCTCTTCGTCTTTATCTGTTTCTTCAACATTTTTTTCTAGAACAATCATGATTGGTTTGAAGCCCGCATGTCCAAATACATTTATTAATTTTTCTGGAACTCCATATCCTAGGTTTATCCTAATTGACTTGCACCCCCACGATTTTAAAATTTCAATAGCATTATCAGCGAGCATCTTGCCTACATGTTGTCCAATATTTTCTTTTCTTATTGCCCAATTATTAAGATATCCCGTAGATTCACCGTAAACATTCTTTAAAGATTCAATTACGCCCATTCCAATAACTTTTCCCGTCGATTTTAATTCAACGACAAGCGTTATTCGTTTTAAATTTGGCTTGAACTGTCTTAATCCTGACGATTTCGTCCATTGTTTCTTGTTTAATGTTAGACCATAAGTTTCGTGTAAATCTTTTAAAATTTCTAGGGTATCTTGATAATCTGAAATCTTATAATTCCTAATTCTAATATCTTTAGTAATATTTTCGAGATTCTGCATGAAATTTTGACTCATTTTTTATAGAATGTAATAGAATGTGAATAATAATTCATAATCTCTTACACTAAAGTAATATTAAACAACATATAAAAAAATTATGAATAATTATTCGGAACCCTCTACTCTAATTTTTCAGCATCTGGGGGGGAGACAATCTCCTTTCTTGTTCCATTTTTAATTCATTACTATGCTCTATTCTGACTAACAATGACTTGTTTTTTTTCAATCTTTTCATGTTGTCCTAATTTGGCGGAAAGGTCTTCGGCTAAATATCCCAATTTGTTTGCTGTTGAAGTAATTTCTTCCATTGATGCGGTTTGTTCTTCGGCTGCGGTTGAAATATTCTCAATGGCTCGCGCACTTTCTATTGAGGCGCTGGTTGCCGATTGAATGCTTTCAGTTATTTTTAATATTTGATCTCCAACCTTCTCAATTTTTGAAATTATGTCTAATATATTTACATCAGTTTCAGTTGCAGCTTGCTTTGATTCCAATGCAAGTTTTCTGACTTCTTCAGCCACCACAGCAAAACCACGTCCACTTTCTCCTGCCCTTCCCGCTTCGATGCTGGCGTTTAAAGCTAAAAGATTTGTTTGCTCTGAGATATTTTTGATTAATTTCAGGACCTTATTTATTTTGTCTGTTGAATTCATTACATCAAAAGATTGTTGCTTAATATCTCCAGCCATATCGTTAATCATTTCCAACGATCTAACTTGATCGTTTGCAAACTGAGCAATCTCTTGGGTTGATGCCGCAATTTCTTCTGAAGATGCGTTAATTTCAGTAGAACTTGATGCAAGTTCAGTTGCAATGTTTGCAACATTCACTGACGAATTTGCGCTTACATGAAGTATGTTAAGGATTTCTGCTGCTTGTCTCTTTATGGTACTTTCCTTGCTCCGAATCTCCTTAATGATGTAAATAAACACGTAGATCGTGAACGCGATGGCAATCGGGTATAGAGTGAGCATAACAGCAATATTCCCCTGGAAGAAGTTTAACACTATCATTGCGAGCTCCAAGAGTATCAACATGTTCGCGCACACGAGCAACAGGATTTGAAACTCTGTCGTTCCTCGCGCAAGCTTGAACTTGAACTTGAAGGTTGCGAATATGGCAATTATTAAAAACGGAGCTAATAATATACTTACAAATGTATTTGCCTCTGGCAGTATGATTCACCTTATAATAAATAATTATAATAAATAATATATCTCGTATTTAAAAATGTTTACATTCGAGTAAAATTAAAACATGTAAAAGAATGTTATATTTTTAGAATAGATTGAAAATAGAACGATTCAATTTAAAAAAAGCATTTTTTCACTTACCGACAAATTAGCACTATAAGTAATAGATTGTTACTTTTTTGCACGCCCAAAACATTGAATCAAACTTTATAAATGATAACAACTTAGGTTACAATTATTTAAATGTG
>JAEORV010000455.1 GCA_016840695.1 Promethearchaeota archaeon | reverse complement strand
GATTAACGATATTGCCTAAAGGTTCAACTTGAGTGGTTCCAATAACATTATGAGTTTCCCTTATTCTGTTCTCAAAATCTTTTAACCTTCCTATATTATCACCATGACCGTGGATTACCATGTACTCAGAATGAGTGAATTCATTTTCAGTAATTCCATCGAGATCGGAAAAAATTGCAGTGATCGGGATATCTTTTTCTCTTAAAAATAAGGATGCTCCATCAGCAGCGAGATTAATGCTATTTTGGAAGATTTCAATACCGCACTTTTCCATCACGTGCTCTACAGTATATTCAAGTGAAGGACCACATCCAAAAATAAATATATTTTGCCTAGACCTTATAATCTCTTTAAAACTTAATAGCACGCTTTCAAGATTATATGATGTGTTCTCAACTTTTTGTTGTATTAGTTCTAAAAGGACATCTCTTGCTTCACGATCCTTTTCATGATCGAAACCAAAATCATTCAAGATTTTAAAATAGAGTTCCTTAAATTCTTGATAATAGTTAATTGATTCTATTAATGATGAGGGCATCTTTTAGGTGGTGATAACAAAACACGATTTGAATGTTATTATTAAAAAATAAGAAAAAAAAATTATAAGTTTAATTGAAAAATTAAACATCTAAAAATTATTAGAGGGACGCTGTATATGAGTTATATCCAGCTTCGTCTAATAGATTTCCTTTCTCAGCATCAAAATTAGACGCGTCGATTTGGAATAACCAAGCTCCCATGGGATCTTCGTTAATCTTTTCTGGTTCATCCATTAAATCAGAGTTTACCGCAGAGACAGTACCAGATACAGGAGAATAAACATCACCAACTGCTTTACTGCTTTCTACAGTACAATCGATAGGATCTGAATCTGCACTCCCTTGAGAGAGCGTCGCTCCATCAATACCTTCAACATCTACAAATGAAATCTCGCCTAATTGCTCTGCAGCGTAGGCTGTTAATCCAACTTTGCCAGATGCATCGTCATACCATTGATGGGTTTTACTAAACCAAATAGTCATCTTTTTTCTAGCTCCTTTATAATTATTTTTTTTACGTAATGAATTTAATGATATGTTTTATAAAATAATTATTAATTTTTTAAATTTTTTTTCTTTGTCGTAAAATTTAAAATATCTTATTAAGAAAAAAAAAACTACTGCATCTTACTATTTAATGTTGAAAAATTTTATGAATGCTTCGAATAATTTCACCATTGGTTTAATCATTAACCCTATATCAGGAATGGGTGGCTCGGTGGGATTGAAAGGAACCGATGGGGAAGACGTCTTACAGCAAGCAATTGAATTAGGTGCAGAACCTAACGCAATTAATAGAGCAAGAGAGTTTTTAAAGGAATTATTGTCAATTAGACCAAAATTAAAATTTATTACTTGTCCTGGAATTATGGGCTCATCGATTTTAGAAGAGTTAAATTATTCCTACGAGACAATATCACATCCTCTCTTTGCTAATGTAAAAGACGATCTTAAGACTACCGCAGAACATACTATTATTTCAGCAGAATTAATAAAGAATCGCAACGATATAAAATTATTAGTATTTTTCGGCGGAGATGGAACTGCTCGAGATGTCGTTAAGGCAGTTAACAAGGATATACCATGCTTGGGAATTCCTACTGGTGTAAAAATATATTCCAGCGTGTTTTCTCTTAATCCTCGTATTGCCGCTTCAATAGTAATACAATTTTTATGGGATGAAATCCCTTTAAGAGAGTCAGAAGTACTCGATATCGACGAAGAAGAGTACCGAAAGGGAAATCTAGTTTCAAAGCTTTACGGATATTTACTTACTCCGTTTAATCCTGATTTTACTCAACGATCTAAAATGGGCACGCCTGATTCTGACTTGAATAACCAAGAGAGAATTGCGAAAAGAATTGTTGAAGAGTTCGAAAAGGACACTTGTTATTTATTAGGTCCTGGTACGACAATAAAAGCCATAACAGACATTCTAAATCAAGAAAAAACAGTTTTAGGCATTGATTTGCTTTTAAACAATAGAATTATCGCTCACGATCTTAACGAAAGAAGAATTTTAGAACACATTAATGGAAAGAAAGTGAAAATCATAACTTCTTTGATTGGAAGGCAAGGTTTTCTTTTTGGAAGGGGAAACCTGCAGTTTACACCTCAAGTGTTAAGAAAAATTGGAATAGAGAATGTAATCATTATTGCTACAAAATTTAAATTGATGAATATTCCAGATCAAATATTAAGGATTGACACTCGAGATCCTCAATTGGACGATGAATTAAAAGGATTCTACCGAGTTATCGTGGACTACGATGAAATGAAAATATGTAAGGTAGTATAAATCAATAGTAAAAAAGATTATACATCAAAAATGCTAACGCCCGATTTGGTTGCTATCATCCATTGAAGGACTGCGTATGATACAAAAACTAATAAAATACCTATGGCTAAAAGTCCCCGTGCGGTTTTTCGATCATATAAGTGTTGAGACGCCCTATATAGCAATAAATATCCTGACGAACTAATAATCATCATGATAGATGCAACGATACTCTCAATAATAAAAGCTTCTTGAGTACTAGGATAAAGAAACATGGCAGTTTCATCACCTCCTTGACCAAGAGCTGGTGTACCTCTATATACCAAATATACAACTCCTGTCTGGAGAATAAATAGAATGGAGTAAATCGCAAACACGACTATTGTTTTTGTTTGTAATCCTGTTATTCGACTCGCTATCCTACGAGGAGCGACTTTTGGAAATACGATTTTTGGCTTCCTTATTGCGCTTCCTAAGATCCAAGGAGTTTTTCTTTTTATCGTCTCCATGATGGTCTCTGATCCAATGACTTCTTCTTTACTCCTGCTCCTTGTCGGTGTTCTGCGCTCTTGCATTCTTCAATAATAGGATTGATTTTCTCTTAATTGTAGTAATATATATGTTAAAAGAAAATATTTCTTAAAATCTTGTGGTTTTT
>JAEORV010000454.1 GCA_016840695.1 Promethearchaeota archaeon | reverse complement strand
ATTGTAGAGGCTGTTAAAAATGAATTATCTGAGGATAAATGGAAAAACTTCTCCAAGAAAGTCTATTTGATCCACAGCCGAAACGACAGGGTGATAAAATTCAAGAATTTAACAGAGAACATCTTAATTTTAAATTCTCCTCTTGAAAATCAACTCATTCTGAAAAAAGGGGGTCATTCAATGAAAAAAAACGAAATAGTCTTAGTTGGAGCTTCGCTCAAGTTTTTTAACTCGTGATTAAAACAAGTTAATCATTTCCTTTATGGCTTCTATTGCCAATTCGAGGCTCACGTTTATGAAATCTAATTTTTTATTGAAGTAGTCTTTATCATTCTTGGATTTCTCAATTTCTTCAAAGATATCGAAAAACTGTTTTTGGCTTTCCAATTCCATCGAATAAAAATTTTTACGAGTTGTTGCATCGCTTAATTTCACGAAACAACCGTGATCGTGAAACGAATGATCGAACGCAGGAAAATATGTTTCCCACACCTTGTCTTTAAATTTATTATAGACATTTCTTGCTAATTCCTTGCAGTATTCTTCACTTCTATTGCTATATGCAAAATAGAATGGCAATTTACCATGATTTTTCGATATGTAATGAAGTAATTTCTCGAAAACTGTATCAAGTTGCTTCATGCTCAACTGAATGTGCGAATGATCTGCTGATGTACTACACTTGTAAAATAAGGGTTTCCGATAATATGGAATGTTGTATAACTTCATGACATTTAAGACTATTCCTTCCTTAAGCCAATGGTCGAACTTGTAGTAAAGCGTCAAATTCATGCTTAAATCTCTCGGAAACTTCTCAAGAAGAGATGTTTCGTGAAAATCAAGCAAAAATATCTTGATTTCTTCTTTTTCCCAATATTTCTTTAATAGCGCTTTAAAGAGAGTAACCTGCTCGGGAACTTCTAACTCATCTAAATCGTCTTCCCCGTTAACATATTCTGGAGCAAATGCCCTGCGCCAGAATCTATTCAGGTTAGTTCCATTCTTTAGGAAATATCCCGATTTATTCTCGCGTGAAGGATTCAAAAATCCAAAAGGATTCATGAGAGGGACAAATAGTAACACTTGGTCCTCTAATAGTATATCTTCTATGCTGACCTCTTTTTCTCTAATCATCGTTAAAAATTTTAGGATGCCGAAGAGTCCGTTATATTCGTTATGTTGGGCGCCTAAAAAAACCTTGACCGTTTTCACGTTGATAACATCAAGTGATCTTGCAATGTATATTATAGGAATGGTGCCATCAGAAATTTCAAGTTTCTCAAACCAAACATGTTCAATTTCATTGAGATCTTCTAATTGCTTTAGTATTTTTTCGAATAATTCTTGTCTGTTAGAGATATCCAATAGCGCTTTTAAAGTTTCGAGTTCCATTTTAACCAATAATTTTATCCCAATCCTCAAAATCCATAATTTTTTGGTAGTTTTTTGCAATGCTTGCGAATAAAGCACATCCAATAGAAAAAACATTCGCGATATCATCGAGAGTAAGGTTTAAAAGATCAGCGTTTTCAGGCGATATACCTCTTCCACGGAAAACCTCAATCTGACCGTCAAAGCCAGAGAGATTAACGACAAATTCTTGTTTATCTAACGTGCCGTGATAATTCCCACGTGCTATCCTTGCCAGGCCTCCTATAGGCGTAATAATGCCTTCCTCTTGTTGGGACATGTAGATCCTTATGTCAAACGTGTGCTTGCCCCCCATCCAGTCTATAAGGCTGAATTGTGCCATCTCTTGAATAGTATATGGGTATGGATCTCGATTTTTCATGAATTTCTTAAAGAATTCATCCTTGCTTTGCTCGATTAACCGTTGAATATTGTTAGGGTCCTCGTCAGGACCTATAGGTATTACTCCCGCACCTCCAGATCCTCCATTCGGTTTGATAATGAAAGGTCTCTTGTAGGTCGCGAGCACTTGTTTAATTTTTTCAACCAAATCCTCTTCATCATACGCCTTAGTAAAAAGAAGGTATTTGAGATTATACTTTTCAAGAATATCTTTTGCGTAATAACTGGCTAAATAGGTCAATGACTTATCATCAGTAACTCTGAAAACGGGGTTTACAATGATGGAATTTATTTGGCGGAAATCTTCTCTAATTAGTCTTGCGAATTCATTGTCGTGTAGTCTTCTTGCTATGCCATCTCCTATTAACACGCTAACTCTCGCGTCTTCCTTTATTGTAACCCAATCATCCGAAAAGGAAAGGTTATTTGATAATTGTTTATAATCTGCGATTAAAATGGCTACATCTACTTCAAATTCGCTGGAAAAATTATCGATATTATAGAATTTTACGCTTCTGTTTTTCTTTTTCAATCGATTTCTTATATATTCGAGCATGATGACTTTTTCGTGAATCAGTCCATCCTCAATTGGCACGCCCACAAGGACGAGAATCTTGTCATCTCCACGCTTATTTGAGTTTATAGCTTGATCAATTGCTCTATAATATCCATCGTACATTATTGCTTGTTGTTTTACTGTTAATATGGACAATCCTCTATTAGAACCACCATTCGTCTCGAGTAAAAAGAATTTTTTCCCTTCCGGCTCGTCAGATACCATGAAATCAATGCTACCAGCATAAAACAAATCGTTCGCAGTTAGTTCGTGATCTTTTTCTTTTTCCAATAACTCCAACGACTTGACTCTGATTTTATCTGTAAACTCCTCCTCTTGAGACAATCTTAAATCTGCTAACGAAAATAAATCTAATCCTAGCGATTCCCCTAATTTTACCAGTTCTAAATCTGAATCTGAAATCTTTGTTGTCATTAACTTTACAAACTTAGAAAGTCTATCGTCAGCCATGAAAATCACTTAGGTACTCTATAACATATAAAATTAAATTCATTAATAATTTGTATGGTTTTCTCTTTTAGACTAGTTATAAATACAAATAACCCTGATGATTTCCCTTGGTTGATAATCGTAGGCTTCCAAGAAG
>JAEORV010000453.1 GCA_016840695.1 Promethearchaeota archaeon | reverse complement strand
CAGGTAGTTCTACATGAGTTTTTGAAGTCGTGAAGTACATGTTTCTCGGAACTATTTGACCTGGTTTGACTAAGTGGCTATACATCAAGTGTTCCGCACCTCTCCCTTGATGGGTGGGTACGACATATTTATATCCTAAAACATCCTGCACGGACTTTTCAAGGTTATAGAAATTTTTACTTCCTGCATACGCCTCATCACCGAGCATCAAACCAGCAAACTGATGATCTGACATGGCAGAAGTACCTGAATCGGTCAGCAAGTCGATGAATACA
This sequence comes from Promethearchaeota archaeon, assembly GCA_016840695.1. Taxonomy (GTDB): domain Archaea; phylum Asgardarchaeota; class Lokiarchaeia; order Sigyniarchaeales; family SOKP01; genus FT1-020. The sequence goes on along the minus strand of JAEORV010000453.1, from coordinate 2,700 downwards.
TCATCAGATTTTAACAAGAATGTGTTGTATCCTGCTTCTCGAATGGCTTCTTTTCTCCTCGATTCGTCAGGTATCTTTATATGCTCAACCATTTTAATTTTAAAGGGCTCTACAGGACCATTCATTTTTACATTCACAAAAAGTTTTATTAAAATGAATAGTATATATGATAAGATAAAGATTTCCATGAGATCTTCCCACCCTTTTCCCATTTAGGAGAAATCTCTGAAGCATTCCACGATTGAATTAAAATCATTAACATTTAACGATCTGTTATAAAATATTGATAAATTTTCTTTAAAGTTATAGAGATTATTTAGGCACTTGAGAACATTTATTATTCATAAAAAACAACCTTTTATGGTTCTTTTGTTATAGTTTAATTAGGTGATTTAAATCAGTATTGTTGAATGTTCAAGTCCAGTGTGTAAGATTGATGACGAAGAAATAGAGGAAAAATCTTTTTTCGAGGAGCATTTCTGGTACTTTTTAATTCCTTCAGCAATTTTAGTAGGAATTTCAATATTTTTAGAATTTATAGAAGCAAACATTATATTCGCTCAAGCACTCGCAATTTTATCTGTATTGCTTTCGAGTTATGGTATTGCACACGAGGCTATAGAAGATATCGAAGATAGAAAAATAACTGCAAATATTTTAATGATCATCGCGGCAATTGCATCATTTTTCATCCTCCACGGTCAGGAAGGTGCAACAGCGATTATGCTCTATGCAATTGCAGAGAGATTAGAAGAGATCACGGCTGATAAATCGAGGAACGCCATTAAAGAATTGCTTGAGTTAGCTCCGGATGATGCGTTAATAAAAACTGAGGATGGTTATAAGAACATTCTAACAAGAGAAGTGAAAATTGGAGATATTATAGGCATAAAACCAGGAATGAAGGTACCATTAGATGGAAATATCATCAAAGGAGGCTCTTATTTTGACCAAAGCGCCATAACAGGTGAATCAATACCAGTCTTTAAAAAAGAAGGCGATGAGATCTACGCTGCAAGTATCAACTCTGATAGCTTTGTCGACGTTGAGGTCACGAGAGAAAGCTCAAATACTGTAGTAGCCAAAATTGCTGAGAGCGTGAAAATTGCTCAACTGAATAGAGGTAAGCACGAAAGATTCATAGAAAGATTTGCGAGATATTATACTCCAATCATTCTACTAGCCGCTTTATCTGTAATGATCATACCTCCTTTAATCACGGGAATTTTTTACGACTGGTTTTATAGAGGTTTAGTTTTGTTAGTAGTGTCTTGTCCTTGCGCATTAACCTTATCTACACCACTCGCAAACATTGCTTCGCTTACAAAACAAGCCCGCGAGGGTATATTAATAAAAGGAAATCGTTTTATAGAAAAACTTGATGAAATCGAAGTATTTGCTTTTGATAAGACGGGAACATTAACGGAAGGGAATTTGAAGATTTTTGATATTTACTCATATAACAGTGCCAAAAAACAGGACATAATAAGCATCGCAGCGAGCTTGGAAGCCCTTTCAGAACATCCAATAGGAAAAGCCATAGTAAATCAAGCAAAAGAAATGGATGCACCTTTTCTTTCAGTAGATAATTTTGAGGTTGTAAAAGGAAAGGGAATAAAAGGTAAAATAAATGGTGAAATTTTTTATGTAGGCAGCGAAACTTTCATAAAAGAATTAAATTACAATTTACCAAATGATGATATTATTGATATTGAAAGCTCTGGAACAATTCCAATTTTATTGGGAAATAAAAAAGAACTTTTAGGGATCATAACAATTAGAGATGTATTGAGAGTAACTGCTCCAATTTTAATTGAAGGATTAAAGAAAAGAGGATTCGAAACGGTGTTAATCTCAGGAGATAATCAAGCTGTTTGCGACTCTATTGGAGCGTGCTTGGATATTGATCAAGCTTTAGGAGAGCATTTACCAGATCAAAAGTTGCAGGAAATTGAAAATCTCAAAACCAAATATAAAGGCGTGGCAATGGTTGGGGATGGAATTAATGACGCCCCTGCTTTAGCTCTATCTGACTTAGGAATTGCTATAGGCGCCTCAGCTACAGATGTTACGATGGAAACTGCTGATATCATTATAATTAATGACGATTTAAAGAAGATCCTTACATTCATTGATGTTTCGAAAAAAACAAACAGAAAAATTAGACAAAACATTTGGACCTCTATTATCGTAAAAGTATCCTTTGCCGTTTTAACAGTGATTGGGTTAATGTCCCTCTGGTTAGCGGTGGGTATAGGCGATATGGGCGTATCTCTACTAGTACTCCTTAATGGGATGACAATTTTTAGATACAAATTTAAATATAAAGAAATTCCAATTGAAGAGATAGAAAGCAAGGCAAAACTACTCATCTGTGATCATTGTAAGACGAAAGATATCATCCCACAACATCACGGGAGAGACATGGTCCAAAAGGGAGAAAAATTGATTTGTTGGAAGAACATCATCAGTAGTGAAGAACTAGAAGTATGTGAAGAGGAGCTACCTCTTGATTGCCCTCATTGCCAGAGTCAACTTGTCCTTCAATGAATTGATAAATAAACGATAGAGTAAAGTTTTTAATAGAAATAATGGTAAATTACGCATATTCAAAAACTTTTTTTTCTTAACAAACTAAAGGAAATATAATTTACTCTTTTATGTAAATCTAATGTCATTATTTGCATTTATAAATTAAAG
>JAEORV010000452.1 GCA_016840695.1 Promethearchaeota archaeon | reverse complement strand
TAATTCTGATGCATTTGAGACCTTATCGCTAATGTATTTTGCCATGCAATCCGTAGGAACAACATCAAATCCCACTCCTGAAATTATTGCTATTTCTTGAGTTTTTGCTTGGTCGTCATACTTAAAATTATGTTCAAATATCGGAATTTCTCCCGTTATATCTAAATAATTAGTCCCAGTTTTCAAACAGGCTTTAACCATCGGTTCATTGGTATATTTAAAAGGTCCTGCAGCATTTAATATTAAATCTACATCATTTAAAATATTTATAAGAGGTTGTCCATCCTTAAGATCTATAACAACCTGATCTAAATTTAACCTATTTGCTAGAGTGCTAAGTTTTTCAGCGGACCGTCCCCCTAATATAGGTTTATATCCTCTCCGTACAGCTTCTTCTGATAGTAGTTCTCCAGTATATCCATATGCCCCATAAATCATCCATGAGTTTTTCATTATTATCACTTGATTTCTTTTCGTTAATTTTTGCTATCCTTGAACCAAAAGCAGAAATATTTATGTTTGGCCTCCTCCATATAAAAAGAAATCAGGAATTAATTTCGCATTAGGAACTACAGAGTATATACTCAAATCGGAGAATCCTGCCTCTATAAGAACCTCGTCGTCAATGAAGAAATTTCCGGTACATTCTCTACTTGGTTTTGTGAGTACTATATATGCGGCATCTGCAACTATTTCAGGTTTCCTTGATTGCGCAATCATTTTTTCGCCTCCTAATAAATTCTTCACAGCAGAAGTTGCAATAGCCGTTCGGGGCCACAATGCATTTACAGCAATACCGTCCTTTTTTAATTCTTCTGCCAATCCAAGGACGCACATGCTCATGCCATATTTTGACATCGTATATGCTAAATTATTTGCAAACCATTTGGGATCCAAATTCAGTGGTGGCGATAAATTGAGAATATGTGGATTTGGCGCTCTTTTCAAGTGAGGAATGCATAATTTAGAGCAAAGAAATGTGCCCCTCACGTTTACAGAAAACATTAAATCAAATTTCTTCATGGTAGTCTGAAGGATCGGTGTCAAGCTAATTGCACTTGCGTCATTAATAAGTATGTCAATTCTTCCAAATTCTTTTATAGTTGCATCTACAGCTACTTTTACTTGATCTTCGAAGCGAATGTCTGCAATGCATGGTATTGCATTACCCCCTACTTTTTTTATATCATCAACCGCCGTATACACCGTTCCAGGTAATTTTGGGTGAGGTTCTTTAGTTTTCGCCACAACTGCTATATTTGCTCCATCTTCTGCACACCTCATTGCGATAGCTTTTCCTATTCCTCTGCTTGCTCCTGTAATAAAAATTACCTTATCTTTCAAACCACTCATTATAGATCACTCTTGCATTCACGAACTAATTTTCCTCTTTCCGATAAATTCATGACGACTACTTTTGGACGACTCATTGCTTCAATTGAATATTTTATCCCCTGAGTTCCTAAGCCTGAAGATTTTGTCCCCAAGAATGGAAAATGATCGGGACCTCTTGAGCTTTTGCCGTTTATCTGAACCGTACCAACGTCCAGTTCTTGAGCTATATTAAACGCAAGGTCTAAATTCTCCGTAAAAATCATTCCTTGCAATCCATATTCCGATTTGTTCGAGATTTTTATCGCTTCCTCAGCACTAGAAATACGAATAATTGGCAAAACTGGACCAAAAGGTTCTTCCCACGCAATTCGCATGTCTGTGGTAACATTATCGAGAATTGTTGGCCACATTATATTCCCTTCTCGTTTATTTCCGCATTTTAACAACGCTCCTTTTTCAATCGCGTCATCTATTAATCCTTGTACATAATCACATTGTTTTGAGCTGATGAGAGGTCCAATGGTATTATTTTCTTCAGGAGCTCCTACAGATAGTTGTATTGTTTTCTCGAGTACTTTATTAACTAATTCATCGGCAATAGCAGGCATTGGTAATACCCTTTTTACAGCAGTACATCTTTGTCCACTAAATGAAAAAGCTCCAGAAACAATTGCGTTCACCGTGAGTTCTAAGTCTGCATCATCAAGTACTATAGCAGCGTCTTTACCTCCTAATTCTAATAATAACGGCTTCATTCCCGCAGTTTTAGCTAACTTTTTACCCGTTTCAGAAGAGCCTGTGAATGAAATCATTGCGATACTTGGATGTCCTACTAGATAATCTCCAATTTCTGATCCTCTTCCCGTAATGATATTAAAAACGCCTGGTGGTACGCCTGCTTCTTCTAAGATCTTTCCATAATGAAGCGGAGTGAGTGCACCTTGAGTTGGTGGTTTCATGACTACAGCGTTTCCTGCAACTAAAGCTGGAGCAATTTTAGACCCCGTTAAATTGAATGGATAGTTGAAAGGTCCAATACACAATACCACTCCTAATGGTACTCTGTAGGTCAATGAGATTTTTTCGCGTGTAAATCCCTCAAATGCGTCCCCCATTATGGTTTCTCCACCTAAAGTTGCGGCAAAATCTGCAGTTCCTTCAAAAATTTCAGCTGTTCGCACAATTTCAGAAATTGCGCTTTTTATCGGCTTGCCAATCTCTTTCATTAGCAATTGACCTAATGGTTCTGACCACTGTCTAATTATTTTTGCTGACTTTCGTAAAACTTCTATTCTTTCGTTCAAAGGTGTTTCTATCCAGCAATCAATGTTCTCTTGAGCAGTTCTAATAACTTTATCAACTTCCTCTTTTGAACAAGCTTGTATTTTACCCACTAAATCATCGTTATAAGGATTTCTAATTGAAATTGTTTTTCCTGAGATTGATTTTTCCCATTTTCCTCCGCAATAATATTTATATTCTAATCCTTCTTTTATGTCTGGAAATTCAGTTGTTTGCATTACTTTCTCATCTATTTTTTTTATATTTTTTTTATTGCCAGAAATAACTCTAATCCACGTAAATGTCGTGGATTTTAATTAACATGATTAAATGCCTAAAATATTATTAAAAACTATTGCTTA
>JAEORV010000451.1 GCA_016840695.1 Promethearchaeota archaeon | reverse complement strand
TTGGAATGAATTGACCAACATGTTCAATTGGTTTTTATAGATTTAAATATTTAAGAAGTTGTAAAAAATTAAAAATAATCAGATTGTTTGTATTAATAATATTAAAATTTTAAATAATGTGGTAGACATGGGAAAACAAGAGAAGTATTTAAATCAAAATGAAGACTTAGAAGTGCGTGTGGAAGATCTTCTAAGCCGACTTACCTTGGATGAAAAAATTATCCTAATCAGGGGGCGCAATTTTTGGACAGGACATCCTATTGAAAGATTAAACATCCGTGGATTTGGTATGACCGATGGTCCATTAGGCGTGTCCAATCACTCAAGTGGTAGAAGCCAGGCTACAAGATTTCCAGCAACAATTAGTTTGGCTGCAACATGGAATAAGGATTTAGCTAAACAAATGGGAACGATCATGGGTAAAGAAGTGAAAATGGTTGGTCGACATCAAATCTTAGGTCCTGGTGTCAACATTATTCGTAGCCCCTTGTGCGGAAGAAATTTTGAGTATCTAAGCGAGGATCCAATTCTTTCATCCGATATCGCAGCAGAAGTAGTAAAGGGGATACAATCCCAAAAAGCCGCTGCATGTATAAAACACTATCTTACAAATTGCAGTGAGACAAAACGGATGTCCATTAGTACAGAAATTGGCGAAAGATCATTACAGGAAATTTTTGTTAAAAATTACAAAAGAATTATTGAAAAAGCAGATCCATGGGGTTTAATGTGTTGCTATAATAAGATTAACGGCACTCACGGAGCTGATAATAAATATGTGTTGAGAGATATTCTGAGAGAAAAATTAGGATTTACAGGACATGTAGTAACCGATTGGATGGCAGCTCGAAAAACTGCTGGAGCCGCAAGTTGCATTAAAGCAGGATTAAACCTTGAAATGCCAGGGTTTTTCTTAACAAAAGTATTAACTCCTAAAAAGGTCCGCAAGGCACTTTCAAATGAAGAAATAACTGAAGAAGATTTAGATTATGTCGTCAAACCTTTTCTCAGAACAATGATTCGCGTTGGGTTAATTAATGACGAACAAATAAAAGTAGGACCTAAAGTTTTAGACTTCCCAGAACATCAAAAGGTTGCCCAACAAGTCGCAGAAGAAGGTATGGTATTATTAAAAAATGATCCTAAGATTTTGCCTTTAAACATTAATAAGACCAAAAAAATAGCGATTTTAGGACCAAACGCTAAGAAGATATTTGGAATAAAAGGACACGGAGGAAGTTCCGCTGTAGTACCCCCGAAGTTTATAACACCCTATGAGGGAATTTCTAACTATGTATCAGGAAAAGTTGATGTTGTTGAAAATGTTGAGGAAGCAGACGCAGTATTCTTAGTGTTAGGTTTAGATCACGGGGGAACTATATTAAAGGCGTTCTTATTTAAAAAGGAGGGAGATACTGAAGGCATGGATAGAACAAGCTATGCATTACCCGAAGAACAAATTAAATTGCTTCACGATACATTAGATAAAAATCCAAATACAATCGTAATATTAGTCGTGGGAAGTCCTGTTGATTGTTCTCAATGGTATGATAACGTTCCTGCTATCCTTAACGCATGGTATCCGGGAATGATGGGTGGAGATGCTCTAGCAAGAGTAATTTTCGGGGATGTAACACCTTCGGGAAAATTACCCGTGACATATCCAAAGAAGTTGGAAGACCATCCTGCTCATAAATCAAAAAAGACGTTTCCCGGCGATTTAAAAACAATGAAAATATTTTTTGACGAAGGAATATATGTTGGATACCGTTATTTTGACAAGCACGAGATAGACCCATTCTTCCCGTTCGGATTTGGGCTCTCATATACGACATTCAAGCTTTCAAACATATCACTGGATAAAGAAAGTGTTAATGGTAAGGATTCCTTTACAGTGTCTGTTGATGTCAAGAATACGGGAAAAGTGGCAGGAGCTGAAGTTGTACAAATATACATGGGAGATGACGAATGTTCTGTAGAGCGCCCTCCAAAAGAACTTCAAGGGTTCGCTAAAGTTTATTTAGAACCCGGAGAAACAAAAACTGCTACGATTATTTTAGATCAGTCTGCTTTTGAATTTTATTCTGAATCCGAGCATGATTTTGTGGCAGAAGACGGGAACTTTACTATTTGGGCGGGTACTTCTTCAAGAGATCTTCCTTTATCAATAAAAATTGAATTTAATAATTAGAAAATTCTTATTTTTTATTCTTTTTTTCTTTTTTAAGACTTTTTATCTCTTTTTTCATTTGTTCTTTTTTTCTTTTTCTTCTATTTTTTATATAAGAACTTATAGACACACCTTGTAGACTTAATAATTTCACCATAAAAATTAGAGTGGCCCCGATAATTCCAATTAGATAAAAAATATTTAATGTCCAGAGACTATTTGCAATTTGTGAATAAATTCCAAATTCAAAATAAGGTGTCAATACTGCTATTAATCCTATTAGGATAATTGAAAAAAATATGGCAATTTTTTCAAATGAATATATTTCACTTCGATCCCAGATAATTATTTTTGCCCACATTATTATAAGTACATATGTAATAGGTGTGAATAATAGGCTCCCAATACCAAGAGGTATAAGCAAAATAACTGCAAATCTATTTCTCCAATTATCTAATAGCTCTTTTATAGACTTTTGATCAAGATATTTTACTTTCGCATCTTCTGCTCTCCATTTTAACCACTGTTTTTTTACATTCCTACCAAAATTTTTTAAAGATCGCCCCCATTTCTGGTTTCTTCCCTTATTTATAACTACATCAAATTCATGTTTCGCAATAGGAATTAGATATAATTGAGCTAATAGGGAAACGATACCATATATGTAGATTATGTTATCAAACCAAACATAAATATCTGCCCATAATCCTGTCATTGATATCGTACTTGCGGATCCGAAATAACTTGAAAATAGTTTATCGATGGCATATATAATTATTATAATTGGTATGAGAATCTGAAAAATGAT
>JAEORV010000450.1 GCA_016840695.1 Promethearchaeota archaeon | reverse complement strand
ATCAATTCTACACTATATGGCTTGCTCCAGAACCAAACAATTTACTCGTAAACCTTCAACACGTACTAATGCACATTGTACCCGATTGTAACGATGTTAATAAAATAAAAAGCGGCTTTATTCCTCATTTAAGCGTCGGGCAAGTGAAGGGAAAAGTAAATTTAATAAAATTAATGAACGAAGTTCAAGCTTCTTGGAAAGAATTAGAATTCACGCTTAAACGGATTAATTTCATCTCTCGAGAAAAAGCAAAAAATTCAGGATTCCAAATTGTAAAAAAGATTGATTTAAAGATTTAAAAAAACACTCTAATCTCAGGATAATTTCTTATTTTCCTCCTCTATCAGTTTTTCAATTTCAGCAAGATATCTATGAGGATCGTGAGCGTCAATATGATTTTCATTTGGTAAGAGTTTTTCCTCCAATTGACATCCAATTATGAAATGTTTCTTGGCTAACTCGTACTTTTTCAACTCTCTATAACAATTGCCCATCTTTGTGTGAGCATGGAATGCAAACCAACCACTTGGGTCAACTTCTAACGCAATCTCAAACTGTTCAATTGCTTCATCATATTTTCCAAAATCCATTAAGATCTCTCCGTATGTGTCGTAGGCATTACCTTCTTTTGGATAAAGTTCTATCTGTTTCTCTGCCATTGCTATGGCTTCTTCCTTTCTCTTTGCATTGGCCAACATGATTGCCAAATTATTTATAATGTTAATATCGTCGGGGTATTCTTTTAATAGTTCTTCAAGTAAATTCAATCCTTCTTCAGGCATTCCAATTTTAGAGTAAGTAGATGATTTAATTTTTAGAATTTTTTTCCTCCTTTGAGGAAATTTCTCCAAGAGTACTTCCATTAATTCTAAAGCATTATCTCCCTCTTCATTCTGAATATATATTTTATTTTTTGAATAATATAAATCAATTCTCTTAGGATCAAAAGTAATTGCCGCATCCAATGCTTCAATTGACTCTTCATATAATTTCAATTTTGTTAGAATATAACTCTTGAACTGATAATACCGAGACTTGTTAGACTTGATTGGGTCAAGATTGATGAGATTGTCAACGGTTTCAATAAAGATTTCAACATTGATATCTTTTGGATTAAAATTATAAAGAATATTATATCCATATACTAATGCTCGAGTTAAAAGTGAATTAGGGTGTTCGGGATAATTTGAAATTACTTTATTGCTAAGTTCTAATGCTTTCTCATATTTTCCCCGGGCTAAATTGCAAAATATCAAGATAAAATATGCTGCTATATCAACTCTTGGATTTTCATCAAAAATATTCGTACTCATTTCGGGACTCTTTAATAACTTCTTAGCTTCCTTATACCTCTTCGATCTACATAATAGAATGCATCTTAAAATAATGAATTCAACTTCTGAAATTCCACTAATATTAATATCTTTAAGCTTTTGGTTATCACTGCATCCACAATCACCATAGATGTGAAATAATACCTCAGATTTTTGTAAATAAATATCGTTTGGATTCTTCTTTAAACCCGCATCTATTAATTTTTTTGCATCGTCAACCCTGTTCATTTTTATTAATGTTTGAATCTTCTGATATGTGAGCAAGATATTAGAAGAGATCTTTAATCCTTGCTCTATAAGTTCTAAAGATTTATCCTCCTCGCTTAAAATGAAATAAGTCCACGACTGCAACAAGTACCCTACAAATGAATTGGGATATTTCTTGATTAAATTACTCGTTATGGATAAAGAATCCTCAAATTCCCTTGATATTGTAGAGACGATATCTTCTATGACCCATTTCTCAAATTCATTCAATTCAACATCAGGATTCTCGATTAAATTTCTCGCTTTATTAACTTTCCCTGCCTCAAGCATGTTTTGTATTTTTCTAATGATTTCCTTATTTTTTCCCGAGAATTGTTCCTTGAATTTTTCAGTTTTCAAAAAATCCAATTTGCATAGAAAATATATGTCTAACACTTCAAATATTTCCGAATCAATGCTCCAACTACCTTCGCTTTGATAATAAACCTGTTGAGCTTCCGAGAAATCGTAGGATCTAAACATCTCAGGAATGCTTTGCCATGCTATTCCTTCGAGTTTCTCTACAGGTCCGTTTAATCTCTTTTCGGTCTCAACTTTATACGCCAAATATTTGATGTAGTCTGGTAAGAACTTTCTTAAAGGATTTTTTAACTCCTCGCTAAGTAAGCTCCCACACACTTCGTCGAGGATATAGTCCATCATGAGAACTATACTAAATGAAGGATCATATTTCGTAAGATCCGTGTATAATTTATCTAAATAGGTATATTTCGTGATGTAATCTTCCACGAGCGCGCTTAATATCTTTTCCAACTTTTCGTTCACTTGAAAATAATACACTTTCTCGTCTTCAGTCTCTAACTTGAAGAATTTTATTGGATAAATTTCCTTCTCAACGATCTCCATGATATAATACCTGAGAGTTGTTTCCTCAATTTCGTATTTGACCGAAAAATCCCGAAAGGAAATGAATTTCGGATATTGATTTGGATGATTAATCGATAAGTATAACAAAATCTTGTAAAAATCGCCCTTACTCGCAAGAGTGCTTTTAATTCTATCGTGATCTAGTTTTAATACGTGATTTAAAAATCGGAATTTAATGTCTTCACTTTTGATATCATGGTTCTTAAAAAAAGTAATGACATGCTTTGTTATGTCTTCAATTCTCTTGCTTTCTTCATCCAAAATTGCTTGACGGTCTAAATCGTACTGTTTTAGCATGTTGAAATATTCTGACTTTCCTTTTGCTGTTATCTTGTATTGCTTATTTTCATTTACGATGTATTCGTTGTTTATCAGAAATTCCTTGTTCTTTGATAACGATGATTGGTTTATCGCAAGGGGCTCGTCCCGAAAATCTGACCATTTACAGTAAGAATTGTTGTACACCATCCAGAGAATCCAGTGATCGTAATTACGCTTCCGCAGTATGGCTTG
>JAEORV010000449.1 GCA_016840695.1 Promethearchaeota archaeon | reverse complement strand
CACGAGGATATTAAAAGTACAATAGGAGATCGAGGCTCATCAATCGGTCTTTTATGCGGGAATAAGAAAGACTTAGAGCACGCAAGAAAAGTTACTGCTGAAGACGCTCAAAATCTAGCAACTGAACTAAATCTACAATATTTTGAAACTTCTGCGTTAACAGGAGAAAATATTGATGAAATATTTTACACGATCGCAAAAAGCTTAGCTGTTACTATAGATAAATAAAAAAAAGATAAGGTTCGATAACAGTCAATAAAAGATATTTTTACTAATTATTATTTACTACTTAATGTTGTTTATTGTTAATTATTACTTTGTTCTTGTTGATTTGTTGATTTATAATATATACTTAATAGCGATAACCGCTTCCGCCATATTGTTGTCGAGGAGCTGCTTCGGTGACGACGACATTACTGGCTTGAGGTCCTTTTTGACCCTCACTCACTTCAAATTCAACCTTATCGTTCTCGTTTAGCGTTTTGTATTGATCATCATCACCTGCTAAAGCAGTGTAATGAACAAACACATCGCCTCCTTCCTCGGAGGTTATAAATCCATAGCCTTTTCGGCTATTAAACCATTTTACTGTTCCTTTTACCAATTTTAAAACCGATTTTGTAAATTTTTTTAAATTCTTTTTAATTCTAAAAGAATTAATTAAAAAAAGGAGTAATAAGTAATAAGTTTTGACTTTTTTGGGATTATTCTTGGAACATTAAAAAATTTTTCACGAAATTCTCCCTTTATTATCTTTTTGTTGTTTCCACTCCTCGAGATTGCCCATTTAACTTGAGGTACTTATTCATTCGTTCTTTTGATTCAGGTAAGGCAGCCGCTTTAGCGAACAAATGGGATTCTTCTAGCAATCCTTCAATTATAGGCATTTCAAATGCGTTTAAAACAGACTTTTTTGCAATGGCTATCGTTTCAAGTGGTACAGCAGCAATCCTATTCGCAAGGTTCTTCACAAATTTTGTCAATTCTTTGGGGGTTAACGCCCGATTAATATAACCGTATTTTTCAGCCTGTTCTGCGTTGAGATCCATGCCACTCAATACGATTTCTAAAGCTCGAGATCGTCCCATCAATCGGGATAGTCTCTGCGTGCCACCCCCGCCAGGAATGATGCCAACCATAACTTCTGATTGCCCTAGAACGCATTTTCCAATTGCTCCAAATCTCATGTCAAGTGCAAGTACAAACTCACTCCCACCACCTCTACAAATGCCTTCTATCTTAGCGATCGTTGCTTTCGGTATGGTCCGCAAATTTTCTTGTACGGCTACGAATGGATTTAGCGAAGAGGATTTTGGTCCGGGATCATCCGGGAATTCGTTTAATTCTCCAACGTCATAATGAGCGAGATAGATATCGGGATCTGCGCTTTAGAATATTATAACTTTCACATTATCGTCTGCAGATACTTCGTGTGTAAAGTCATGCAATTCCTCTACCATCGTAGGAGTTATGAGATTAACAGGGGGATTATCAAACATTACGCGAGCAATCCCGCGTTGCACTTTAACCTTAAAAGTAGTATATTGTTCATATGTCATGTTTATAACCTATTGTAAAATAATTTTGTTATAATACGGTATATCAATAGAAACAATGATTAATAAAGATGTTAGACTTTTCTCACTCTAAATCATTGTATTTATTCTGGACAGAATCCAAGTTCATTTGTGTTTCGATTAGAATTAGAGAGAAGTAGATCATAGCCTCTAAATCCTCAATTCCTTCCTCGGAGATTACCGATGTTTTCAACCAATTGGCTTTCCTCTCCTTGATTTCGGCCAGCTCAAGGACTTTAAACGCCTCGTTCAGGTTATCTTTTGCCGCTTCTAAATCAATTTTATGAAAACAAATGATAATTGGAATTCCTATCGTGTCAAAGTTGTTTAGAATTATATCCAGTTCCATTTTAGCTTCGTCAAATCGCTCGTTATCGGCGGTATCTAACACGAATATTAAAAGATCTGAATCCAAAACACCACGTTCCCACTGTTCACGATATTTTACTTGTCCAGGGGCATCCCAGATGAAGAATTTCTGGTTTTCAATGGCGAGCTTGATGACATCAAATTCTCTTGTTGGGCTCTGGTTTTCGTCAACCTTCTCTTCCTTTAAATACTTAAGCAACGAAGTCTTACCCGCGTTATCTAACCCAAATAGAAAAACTTTGATTTTCTGTTCCATATTACTCTATTGAAAATTCTTATATAAAAGGATTTAGCATGAAAGACCATCTTTTCTCGTACAAGATTGAGTTTTTAATTAAGAAAACAAAAAAAGAATCATAGAATACCTGCGAACTTATCGGCAAATTTGGCAATTCTATCCCAATCCCGGAAGTCGTTACATCCTTCTTTGTCAAACTCCAGTCCCATGTCCTCTTGCATCCCTTTCGCCGCAGCTTTCATTATTGACTTGGTAGCTTTCCCCATGGGCGAATCCTCAGATAAATCCATCATTCCTCCAAACGCATCGTGGAGATCTGCTTCAAGATCGTGTTTATTTTTCAATTTATCCGCAATCATTACTTTCGATTCTTCTACAGCCGTTACGGCATATAATCCAACGTTGAACATCCCAAATTTTGTTTCCTTCTTTTTTAAATCTTCCTTGTTCTTGTTCAAGAAAGATTTCACTCCTTTTGTCCACATTGTTGCTCTGATGCTTGAACCAACGATTATACCCTTGTAATCATTTAATGACGGCCATTTCTTAGATTTCACTACCCCCAGATTCAGTAGATCTGTGGATAATCCCTTTTGTTCCAAAGTCTCAGCTAACTTTTGTGCAATCCCTTCGGTACATCCAGTACGGGTTCCATAAGCGATTAAAACTTTTTTATCTGACATAATTATTCATTTTATGTTTGTATAAATATTTGAAAAGTTGTATTTTTTTATATTTAGTGATTATGTTTGATTATGAAATAACTATTTATATCCTTATAGCAAATAGATATAATAT
>JAEORV010000448.1 GCA_016840695.1 Promethearchaeota archaeon | reverse complement strand
TTCCAAATTCTGCATATTTTGCTATTCTTTTGTTCTTTAAATAGTTAAACAACACTTCTTGGAATCCAAATACGCCATACATGATAATCGCATCAATTTCACCGGATTCCATGAGAGTTTTTGGGATAGACACGTAATAGTTATATAAATCCATGTCAAATGTGGTATCGACGGGATTCTTCACACTCGCTGTCATGGAAGTCATGTTCCTTAGCTTATCTTGTAGCGACTCTGACAATTCAGGCACGATCAAACCGCTTTTTTCTGCGTGATTTGCAATCATTGCACCGGGACCTCCCGAATTAGTTATGATACCTAATCGCTTACCTTTAGGGAAAACACCCCTTGATAAGACTACTGCTAAATCCAAGAATTCTTCCACTAGCTCTGTTTTAAGAATTCCACATTTTTTAAATACAGCATCGTAAATTCTAGAATTGCCTGCAATTGAGCCCGTGTGACTTTGAACTGCTCTATTAGCCGCTCCTGAACCTCCAACATATATTGCTATTATCGGTTTTTTAGGGGTTATTTCTTTCGCTAATTTCAAAAATTTTCTTCCTCTCTTAACTTCCTCTATGTATAATCCAATTACTCCTGTGGTTTCGTCCTCTTTAAAATATTCTAAACAATCGACAACATCAATATCCGCTTCATTTCCTACTGAAATTGACTTGCTTAACCCGACATCTATATTTTCTGGATCGAACCAGATATGAGACGAGAGTGTTCCGCTGTGAGATGCGATCGAAAAGTTTCCCCGGGTTAATTTCTCCCAAATTGATGTGTTCAACGCATTCTTGTCGTTTTCGGGATAAATCCAGTTATTGTAAAAGCCTAAACAGTTAGGACCAATAAATCGAATCCCGTAATTATTCGCAATTTCAATTACATCTTCAGTTAAAGTATTTTCATATTCACCAGCTAATTCCCGAAACCCTCCAGAGCACAATACTATACTTTTCACTCCTTTTTCACCGCATTCCTTGAAGATACCAGGGACAATCTTTGGGGGCAATACAACGATTACTAAATCTGGTACTTCTGGAACGTCATTAATAGATTTGTATGCTTTATAACCCATTATAGAATCCTCTTTTAAGTGAATGGGATATATTTTTCCTTGATACCCCGAAACAATTAGATTCATTATTTGGATGGATGCGATTCCCCCCCCTTTATTATTTGCGCCGTAAAAAGCGATGCTTTCCGGATTCAATATTTCATGTAGAAAATGACTACTCATGAATACATAAAATGAATTTTCTAACTTAATTATTATGAATTTTTCAAATAATGATACTATCTACTTGTGGTAAAGAAGATAAAAAAAATATAGAATGAAGTTAATTCTCTTTTTAATTTTGTATTTTCATGCTAATGAGATTCCAATTTAAATTTAGAATTTTTTCGTCTTTTATATATAAGGATGGTAGCCACTGATAGAAAACCAAGCAGAATGAATAAATCATATCCGGGAATCCAACCTCCTTTCGATGATGAAACTCCACTATACATTATATACATCGGATCACACTCGAATCCGGTGCTTTGATTGTAAGTGAAACCATCGAAAAAGACAAGAATTTTTGAATAGTTTCGATTCTCATCAGCATCATAACCCGCTACTTCGTAATATATTCTAGTCGTGTTTTTGAGTGTTGATTCTGCTGTAAGGTTATAGTTCTTTACTGCTTTATGCTCAAAGAGCAAGTGTCCATTCTTTTTATAGATTGCCGTATCATTTTCATCATTAGTACCAAAAGTTCCAATTTCGCCCTCCAATTCCATAATATGGGGGCGTTGCTTGAGTAGTAAACAATATGGATCGCCATCCTTTATTTTCACATATCCTCTGAATGTTGGAAAGTCTTTAGCGTTTGACCAATCGATTTCCAATCCATATTTCATTTTCGTGTAATCAACGGTATGATTTATGGTGTATGAAAGGACGGCATTAATTACTGTTTTATTCTGTTTTATACCCCTACCTTTATTCGTCTCTAAACCAATGGTGGCATTGATGTGAACGTTAAACTTGACAATGCTCTTGATCGAGGCTGACCCATTACTAGAGTAATCTTCTGTATCCAATGTTACCTGCCCTATCCTCATGGAAGAATTTCTGAAGTTTAAATCTGCTATCCAATCCTGCTCATCAACGTGCCATTCCCACGAATTGGGATATTCTTCTGTCTTTGAAATATTCAAATCTGCTGAGGTACCATTGTAAATTTGAAATCTCCCGAATTCTGTTTGGGTAAGTAATTCTAGGGTTTGGTCCGAACCAAGATTATATTCTGGGGGAAATTTATTACGGGTGCCTAATTCGGAGTGAACATCATCCCGTTCATTCCAATCAGTAACATTTCTATTTTCAACATCTATCCCATTACTTTGATTAAAAAGGTGGCTAAAAGCAAACCAAATTTTGGTGTCGGTCCCGTCTTTATACGATATTTTCATTTGTTGAACGAGTACTCCATCATCCTCATTTCCATCATTATCCCATTCAAATTTATCATAGGTTTCTGTATATACCAAGTCCAATTCGCTGGTTGATTGATTCGTGCCCTCATGCCAATCATCTTGGTCCCACGAGAGCTTGATGGTTGTGATTGGTTCTGAATCTCCTAATGAGTAGTCAAGGTCAGGAATCATGACAAGCATGATTGAGAAGCTAAAAATAATAACTAATAAGTTTTTTTTTTTCAAATTCATCCCACACGATATAAATTGTTGTATAATTAATCATTTTAAGATAAATTATTATATAAATATGATGCTATAAGTGAGCAAATGACTAGTTATCTACTAGCTAATTTTTCTTTATATTTATTTTATTGATTTTAATCGAATTTATTTATTCTAAAATCTATACTAAAAATCCTTAAACATGTAATACTTACTATAAATAATGAGTATTGAGGAATATAAAATATCTGATATAACCATATTACTCGAAGAAAAAGAGGAATTACCC
>JAEORV010000447.1 GCA_016840695.1 Promethearchaeota archaeon | reverse complement strand
TTTTTAATTTTTCTCAATAATAATCTCAAAATAGTAATAAAAAGCTCATATTACCCTTGAGTACTAATCCTATTGAACAGATACTTATTTGTATGTTCAAAAAAAAAGTAGCATGTAAAAAGAATTTACATGATAATTCAGGATTTTCTTTCCCGAATCATAAAGGAAATTAATTGTTTTTACAAAAATAATGCAAGATTTTAAGATTAGAGTTTTTTCAGTTTATTAAAAAATCGATTTTTTTTTAATAAAACTTATAGTTTTTTATTTAGATATTCTTTTATATAAAGTATAGTACTATATTTTTTCTAATATCAGAGAGACACCATGGTAAAAAATAAAATCGATATTGGATTGTTTAGCGCTATGTATAGCCAAACTAACGGTACAGCTCATTCTGTTAGGTTCCTATCTGAATCACTCGCAAAAACTGGACACGATATTCATGTTTACGCACCTAAGATCCAAAATGGTAATAATAAACCTAAAAACCTTCATTATCACGACCTAGGTGGGGCAAGAATCTCTCCAAAGACGGGTTTCGTGTTAAGCGTGCCCATTCATAAATTATTTTTCTGTCAAGAGGATTATTTAGATATAGCGCACATCCATACACATGCAACAGTGGGAAGCATGGCAATTAATTGGGCCAAATATCTAGGAATCCCAATGATTGGATCTCATGGAAGTCCGCTTGTGTTTTATACGGCTCAGTATGTCCCATTTATAGGTAAAATGCTAACAAAATTCGATTTTCTTTGGAGGTACGAACGTCACGTTCTTGACAAATACGATTTAATTCACGTGCCTGGTAAATCTAAAAAGGATCAACTAAGAGACCAGAGATTCAAGGAACCCATAGTAACCTTAACTAATGGAATTTCTGATTGGTACTTTCAAAATGTCAAGAAAAATGGTATTCGCGATAAATACAAGCTGGGAGATAAGAAAGTAATGCTCTACGCTTCTCGATTTTCCCCAGAAAAGCACATCGTGAGTGTAATAAAGGCTTTTAAAAAAGTACATAAACAAGTACCCGATGCACATTTATTATTAGTGGGAAGCGATGGACCGTCAAAAGATCCAGCCATTGAATTTGTCAAACGCTTCAAAATGGAAGATTATGTAACGATTGCTGGAAGAGTTCCATTTGATGACCTCTTAAAATTATACAACGCCGCCGATCTTACTTGTTTATGGTCGTTTGTTGAAGCCGAGGGTTTAGTGATACTTGAAGCAATGGCTCAAGGAACTCCTACTATAGGCGCAAACGCCTGTGGAATTCAAGATGTTATTCAACACGGAAAAACAGGATACCTCGCAGATGATTTAGATGAGTTCACGGAATTTACTATTAAACTCTTGAAGGATGACGATCTTCGAGCAGAGATGAGTAAAAATTGTAGCATGTTATCCGCAAATTACAGGCATAGCAAAATTGCGAGAACTTGGGTTAAAATGTATAAATTTGCGATAAATGAATTATATCCTCTACGTTATTATGGTAAAGATAGAAAGGAACGAGTTAAATTAGTTAAAGAATTTGTACAAAAAGTTCCGGGCCTTTCCTTTTAGACTCTTAGAAGTTATATCTATTTCTTAATAGTTCTAACTGGTTCATGCATTCAGGACATAGATGAATAGATTTGAAATCAATTTCTTCCACGGATTTAGACTTCCGCATGACGCACGCCTCATTTTGGCAATGTTTTCGTCCTAAAAGAAGGTGTCCAATTTCGTGAACAGCTTCTTTTTCAAGACGTAATTGAAACAATTTTTCATTTCTTTTTTCGTTGTAAAACTGTTCTTTTAATAACAGAGAAGAAACCACGCAACACCTATGATCCAAGTGTGTTTCACCGAATAAGAAAATTAAATTTTCCTCGCTTGAATATATTGGAAGGTTAGTTATGGCCATTATCATGTCAAGTCTATGTTCTATTCTTTTATCAATTAACACTTGATAAAATTTATTGGTCGGGTGAAGTGGGAGTTTTTCTGTGTGATTTCTCTTGCTCCTATACTTTTCTCGTTTTATTCCTTTAGATTCCATTTTTTTAGAAAACTTAAAATTACCCAAATCTATTATGTTAAAGAAGAATGAATCGTATATATTTTCCAATTGGCGCACGACATTTTCGTGAATTTCTTTTTTTTTAAAATCTCCACAGAATAAAATGCCTAAATTACATGGAAGGATTATTTTTTTAGGATGTGGATCAACTAATTCGATTTCGTCTAAAAGAGATGAAATGCCTATTCGACTGACATAGTTTCGTAGTTTTTTTTTAAATCGAATTTCAGATAATCTATTGAGATAATGGCGGATTTTCCTCTCAAACGTACGAAGTCTTGACATGGTTTAATTTCTTGCGATGCAGTTTAATTTGTAATAAAATTGAAAAAATTAAAACTTATTCAATTCTTGAAATAAGCTTTTTATCAATTGTTGTTCTCTGAAAGACCGTAATATTTATAGTACAAACATTTTAAGTCATGAAACATATTATTGATTTAAAAACGAACCTATAAAATAACCACTTTTTAAAATGTCAGACACTTCAGAAAAGGAGATATACGATAAGGACTTTATTCCGAATTTTTTTCCTACCTATAGAATCAAGCGAAACCTTTACCCTATTCCCATTATCATCGTGGTAGTTGTAGCAGGGATATTAGCCTACATGACATATGTTTTAGCAGATGTTAAAATAGATGGAGGGTATATTCCCGGAGGTAGCAACCCATTTATTGGTTTATTGAATGGACTCATTTTCACGGTTACTGCTGTGATCTCGGCGTTTATAATGATCTATTTTGCAAAAAAGAAAGGAATCATCGTCTTGAAGTTTATTTTTGGTTTGAGTTTTGGATTTCTGGGATTTTTTTTAACTCTATTTTTCGCAGGTATTATTGCGTACCTTATATTTGTTGGTTTTCCAGAGACTCAGTTAGTCTATGATACATATACGATTCTACAAAATATTCT
>JAEORV010000446.1 GCA_016840695.1 Promethearchaeota archaeon | reverse complement strand
TATTTTTTCATACATTTGAAATTCGAGAACTGAAAAACAAGGGTGTTAAGAATAATATAATTAAATTCATGGTGATCTTCTCCATCTCACTTTCATCAGGAATATTCTTAGTTGGATTCGTCCCCTTAGATCGAGGATTTTCTCATACAATCGCAGCATTAATTTACTTTATAGGGGGATTTGGATTTTTTTCCTTGTATGGAATTATAATCTTGATGATCTCAAGGATGTCGAAAATCTATTCAATAATTGCTTTTATAACCGCTTTATCATACATTTTATATTTTTTATCTCCCGTTATAGTACCATTTACTTCCAGTTTCGGGATTACTATAACATTTCTTGAATGGTTTACTCTATTCACGGAATTATCAATGATGTTGGTAATATTATCAAATTCAATTAATGAGCATTATTTGAGAAGAAGGATTCAAAGAGAGAAACTAAAAATGATTAATATAAAGAATCTAATTTTATTTGCAGAGAAATTCATAAAAAAAATGAAAAACAATTAGAAAATATCTGATAATGCAAATTAATAATAATTGTGTATTGATTAAGGATTTTAACTCTTTTTTTTTGCTTTTTTAGAGCTTGATTTAATTACAGTTTAGTGTTTATTTCTTTTTTCCACGTATTGTTGGTGATATTCTTCTGCTTCCCAAAATTCTGAGGCGGGTAAAATTTGCGTGACAATTGGATCTACAAAGCGTTTTGACTCTTCGAGTATTTCCTTAGATCTCATTGCAATGTCTTTTTGCTCCTCATCAATATAGAATATTGCCGATCGATATTGCGTGCCAACGTCTGGACCTTGACGGTTCAACGTTGTAGGATCGTGAATCGACCAAAATACATCTAATAATTCATCGTAAGTAACTTGATTTGGATCATATGTAACTTCTAACGCTTCTGCGTGCCCCGTTTTGTGAGAACATACATCTCTATAGGTTGGATTTGAAAAGTCTCCTCCGATATAGCCCACACGAGTTGATTTTACTCCTTTTATCTTGCGAAAATTTGCTTCTACGCCCCAAAAACAGCCAGCAGCAAAAATAGCTTTTTGATTTTCCATGGATTTAGAGAATGAATTCTTTATGTTAAATCTGATCGTGATGATATATAAACTCGGAACGAATATTAGGTTTTTTCTATAAGGGGGTGGCTTCGAGATCATTATTTTTTATAATACAATGATTATAAAGGCAGGATCATCATTTGATCATCATGGACAACGATACAACAAAAGAAGAATGGAAGAAGAAATTAACGAAAGAACAATATCAAGTTCTTCGCGAAAAAGGGACTGAACCCGCGTTTACGGGAAAGTATTGGAACCAGCACGAAAAGGGCGTTTATAAATGTGCAGGGTGCGGAACACCTCTTTTTTCCTCTGAGACAAAATTTGAGTCCGGATCTGGTTGGCCCAGCTTTTACGAGCCTATGGATGAGGCAAACGTGCAAGAAGAAAAAGACACGAGTCATGGGATGATCCGAACAGAGGTACTTTGTAAGAACTGTGGCGGTCATTTAGGACACGTGTTTGAAGACGGTCCAAAACCTACCGGGTGTCGATATTGTATAAATTCAATTTCCTTAGATTTTGATAAAGAGTGATTTTCCAAATAAATGTAAAGTCTTCCAAAAAAATTGCTAAGACTTCCAAACATATTTTTTTAACTCTTCTATGATTAAGTAAATGTATGAACGATATTCCAAGTGGAGATGATGAGGTTAGTATAATTGCTAGTAAAGCTCTGAGTTATTTTCAGAAAAAATTGAATAAATCTAGTCAATTTACATTTCTCGACATTGGATGTGGCGAGGGAGGCGATATCGACTTTATATCTTCGAATTTAGATAATCTCACGATGCGAGGAATTGACATTTCATCAAGAGCTATTAAAAAAGCAGTTGAACTGTACTCGGACAAGGATAATATCACCTTTGAACGCATGGATTGGAAGGAGTTAGACGATACTCAATACGATATAGTTTACATGTCAGGAGTGTATCACTTTTTTAATATCGCCAATAGAAACGCGTTTATTTCTAAACTCAAGAAGATTTTAAAATCACCTGGATTTTTCATCTTGAGCACGCTTTCCTCAAACGATATGCAATACTATGGAAAAGGCGTGGCACTAAAAAACGACCCAAATTCGTTTCAGAGCGAATATTTCCTTCATTTCAGTTCGGAAGATGAGCTTCGGGAGGATTTCAAATTTTTGAAAATTGTTGACCTATTTGAATTTTTTCATAAAAACTATTCGAACGATACGGAATATCATACAATGTGGATGATGATAGGTGAAAATATTTGAAAATTCACATAGAATTAATATATCCAAGGTGATTACTAATCTCTGATGCAATTACTATATATAAAAAGTATTTTCATAACGGGGATCGCCGTGGGATTTTTGAAGCAATTGTAAAAGAATTTAAAATTACAAAAGCAATTTATCCCGGAAGTTATATTCATGTAGCACCCTCTTTTTATATTCCAGAAGTTGTATATGTTGACTCGTTTAAAAAGACTAAAAATTTCTTTGATGATGAAAAATTCTATGAAATTATTAATAAAAATAAAAAATATGACGAAGAGACAATAGTTAGGTTTCATCTTGTAGATTTCTATAAAGAAGTTGAGGAGAAATTAGAGTCATTTGACTTGCTCATCTCTCAGTATGCAGGTTTTGTATCTCAATACTGTAAAAAATATCTAAAACCCGGTGGATTACTCGTTGCTAATAATAGTCATGGCGATGCCAGTATGGCGTCCCTTGATAGGAGTTTTGAATTTATTGCTGTGATATATTATAGCAATAAGACATATCGATTTACCACGAGGAGCTTAGATCAATATTTTATCCCGAAAAAAAAGAACTTTAAGGTCACTAAGGAACACCTAGAAAAGAGTATGAAAGGGATTGGTTATACTAAAACTGCTAGTGCGTATTTATTTAAAAAAATATAAACACTATTTCGA
>JAEORV010000445.1 GCA_016840695.1 Promethearchaeota archaeon | reverse complement strand
TGTATATGAAATGTAAGATGCTAAAAATATTTTTTCATTTTTTTAAGATTTAAACCTTGAAAATTGGAAAGATTCGTACTTTCAACGACAAATAATTAAGCGTAGTTTAAAACCAAAGAATGAGAAAATAAGTGTAGGATGACATTTAGAACCTTCTATCACGATGGAAAGGCATGAGAACCATGAGCGACGAGAAAATAAAAAGGAACGATTTGTACATTTTCCAGGAAAAAGATTCGGCGTATAAGGTCATAAAAGCGATCTTGTTAGATTTTTTCACGTCCGGATTTCAATCATCTAATTACGTGATGAACGGGCAATTTAGTCCAGAATCAAGGCAGGAGATGGAGTTTGTTCTTCAATCTCTTCAAAGCGATTTCGAGGAGCTTTTTGCCAGGAACTTCAACACGATCATTAGTGAATTAAGTTCTCGATCGGCCCATATCGCTAAAATGGATTTGAAAAAGAAATATCTTAAAGAAGTCGAAGAAAGCGATAAGGTCAAGGAGATAAACAAGCGCTCGGAGAACGGGAAAGTGTTAACAGTTTGTCCAAGATGCCAGAAAAAAATATATGCAATCGATATTGACGAATCAAAAATCAAGAGGTTTCCTATGTCGTACATTGACGTTCATTCATACAAAAACCATCCAGAGCACGCTTTATTGATTTACATAGACGCTCAAGGAAAATGTCGCGGGAGAGGAAATATTGACGTGGTGACGATAGAAAAAGACCAGATTGAACGTGAAAATCTGATAGTTTAAATCTTATTTCTTCTCAATAAATCATCAATGTTGTAATTAAACGCTAATGGGACCTCTCTCTTGGTGAGCTCACCAGCGATGTTCGTTAAGAGTAATTCTTTTATTGCTTCAGGATCGTTTGTTTGTCCGAGTACCCATCCCAGCTTCACGTATCCCACTTCTGGCATTAGATTTTCCCCCGGAATCACGCCAAAGCTTTGCAATTCTCGACCAGTGGAATACACATTCATTCCAACAAAACCGTGTAGCGTTTGCGTTGTCATGAGGACTGTCATGCCTTGCTGAATTGCTCTTTCTATAGAATCGTATATACGCGTGCTCACATGTCCTAAGCCAGTTCCAGCAAGAACAATGCCTTTATATCCTTTATCCACGTAAAAATCTACATGTTCGTTTTCTATTCCTGGATAAAAGTAAATTAATGCGACTTTCTCTTCAAAATTGGTAAGTGCTTTCGTTTTGGGTTTTGATCCTTTAGGTCGTTTTCTATATTTATCGCTGAACATTTTAACTTCGCCGTTTCTAACCATCCCTAAAGGAATGTCGTCAATGGTCCTAAAGGTATGTCTCACAGACGAATGCATTTTCCTTACTAATGTACCTCTATGAATTAATCCGTAATCGTGTGCTGAGGAACCCATCATCATTAACACGACTTCAGCAATATCGTAGCTAGCAATAGTTGCTGCATTAATTAAATTCATTGCGGCATCGGAAGATGGGCGATCAGAACTTCTCTGGCTTCCAACTAAGACAACAGGGATGGATAGATCCTTGAGCATGAATGAAAGAGCTGCGCTCGTATATGCCATGGTATCAGTACCATGACTAATGATCACGCCGTCTTTCCCTGAATTTGCCAAGGCTTCAATTTTTTTTGCTAATTGTTGCCAATATTCAGGTTTCATGTTCTCTGAGAGTATCTCAAACACGATTTTTGTCTCGAGGTTGCAAACATCTGCTAATTCTGGAACAGCGCTAAATAATTCTCCGGGCGTGAAAGAAGGTATCACGGCACCCGTCGTGTAATCTAATCGAGAAGCGACGGTGCCTCCTGTTCCTAGAAGCGTGATGTTTGGGAGCTCTTTATTTTGAGTAAATTCTTTTTCGGGAATTTTATATTGTCCTTCTTTTCGACCTATCTTCTCTATATTTGTAATTTTAGCAGCATTAATTCCAATATTATAATTATTTTCTAGCTTGATGTCGATATAATCCGGGGCAGAATAATCGTTTCTTGGCAACAGTATTCCTTCTGATTCGCCACTTTCAGTGGTAACCCGCAACACATCCCAAACTTCGATCTTGTTTTTTTTTAATAGTTCCTTTGCCTTTCCTTTATATCCTTTTAATTTATCATCCATTTAAGATCCTACTCATTTAATTTTTGTTGAATTGCTTTTTTAAGCCTATCTGACACGATTTTTCCATCTATTTTTCCCCTAACCTCCTCCATGACTTCGCCCATTAATGGACCCATCGCGCCTAATTTTCTTTCATTAATAAGTTTTATATTCTTATTAACAATCCCGTCTATTATGATATTGAGGTCTTCCTCTGAAATCCTACTGATGTGTAAGGCCTCTTTAATTTCAGCTATTGAGAGGTCTGGGGAATCTGCTTTTTTAATCATGAATTCTTCAACTGCTTCCTTGCCAATTTCTCCATTTTTTAAGAGTGTAAAAATATCAATAAAGTCTTTATCATTAATATTTTCAACATTCTTTTTATCCCTTCTTAGAGCAGTTGTTGTTTCTAATAGAGTTGTAATTATTAGAGTTGAATAATCTGATGAGATTTTAGTTAATTTATCAAATAGTTCAAGTTTTCCAGTAAAAATTAAATCTTTTATCATCTTTTCTTCCAGGTTAAACTTCTTTGAGTACTCTTTTATAACATCCCATGGATATCGGGGTAAATTCTTGGCAATCTGTTTTATTTCTGATTCCTTATTAAAAATTGCTTTAGTATCTGTATCGGGATATAATCTGGCGCCTCCGTGTAATTCTCTTAGAAATTCCGTTTTTCCATCTTCAAGATATCTTCTTGTTTCAGGAGGTACCCCTTTGAAAGCATATTTTACTCGATCAATTATTACCTCAAGTGCTTTATCAACTTTCTTCTTAGTGCCTAGCACTAATACAAAACAATCTTCATCTTTAGTATTTAACTCAGTTTTGATTCTCTTGATATCCTCGTTTGAGAGCTTATATTTCTTTAAATCC
>JAEORV010000444.1 GCA_016840695.1 Promethearchaeota archaeon | reverse complement strand
AACATTCATTGCTTCTCTGCCTTTTTTCGAGGGCTGGGAGACGCCGGCAAAATGGGGATATATTTTGCTCGTTTGGTTCTTGGGATCAAACCTTTTCATCTATATCAATAGAAAAATCACAAACTCTAAAAAAGAGGCATCCTGTTAAGATTACAAGACCTAAATTGAAAAAAGATAAATAAATTAAAGGGCATAACATATTTTATATGACTAATATGTTATGCCCTTTCTTCTTCAACTAACGCCCCCGTTACTTTAAGTACATTCTTTCACAAAGTTAGTCAGATTGATGTTATTTGAATGCACAGCATCGTTGTACTACGTAGCAAATAGATCTGTTGTTTTTTCGGCTTGATTATTCAACATTAGCTTCTATTGCTGAATAGTTGAAAATGCGAAAAAACATGCTTTATTACCTGTCTGAATACTCTTTTGAGTATTTTAAAAGGTCCGGACTAGGGATAGTCGCGAACCATGATTTGAAATATTTCAAACTGACTGTCATGTGTATTTTACATTTTGATCCATCATACTTATTCACTCAATGTTCCTATATGATAAATATTCTAAAAATTCCTTGGACGCAAGGGAAAGTGATTTTTGGTCCCTTGTGGCTATACCAATATTTCTAAAGGCAGGAATTTCAAGCTCTTTCGCTATAATCTTGTGAGGAATACGCTTCAAGATCAATTCTGGTAATATACTGATTCCTAGTCCGTTTTCCACCATAGACATAATGGCATAATCATCCCATGTTGTAAAATTAACTTGGGGTGAAATTTGGTGCATCTCAAAAATTTCAGAGATTTCTGCTTTTGCTCCCTTTTCCAGTAGCATAAACGGACTATTCAATAAGTTATCGATTGGAAATTTTTCGCAACTAGCAAGAGGATGATTTAACGGCATTACGACCAGCAAACGGTCTTGCTCCACAAAGATAGTATCTAAATCTGGTTTTGATGGAAGTCGCACAAATCCAAAATCAACACGTCCATTTAGAATCCAACTTTCAATTTCTGTATAATCACCAAGCAGAAGTTCAAAATCAATCTTTGGGTAATCCTTCTTAAAAATTCTAATCATATTAGGAAGCCAATGGGTTGCTACGCTAGAAAATGTCCCAATACGAATCATCCCAGTCTTTATATCGTGTAACTCTTCGATCTGAGTCATTAAGATTTCATGCTCATTACATATTCTCTTTAATTGGGGCAGTAACTTTAAGCCATCAGAGGTTAAATTAATACCGGCACGTCCTCTTTCAAAAAGGGAAACCCCCCATTCCGTTTCTAAATCGTTAATCATACGGCTGATCCCCGACTGTGTATAGTCCAAGCTTTGAGCAGCTTTTGTAAAGCTACCCAATTCTACTACTTTTACAAACGCCACATATTTTTGGATATTCATACTCGTTTCCTTTTCCATCTGTTTTTGTCATGCATATCATGAGAAAAATTCGTTTTTGTAATACATATGAACATGATATGTTATTACTATCAAAAATTCAAGTTAGGAAAGGCTAGGGATATAAAGATGTTTTTTGTGAGTGATATTATGGAAAAAGTACCAGATAGCTATAAGTCTCCGCTACAAAAAATGGTCTACGAATCATTGACAAAGTTACAGATTTCATTTAAACGAGTGACTACTGATGAAGCCATATCAATGGAGGACTGTATCGAGATCAATCAAAAATTGGATATGAAAATGGTAAAAACGCTGTTGCTCTGCAATAGTAAAAAGACAAAGTTTTATTTATTTATAACCACCGCTGATAAGCCATTCAAATCAAAAGATTTTAGCAATGCACTTGACATTTCACGCGTATCCTTTGCTCCGCCGGAACTAATGGAAAGTATTCTTGGCGTAAAAATCGGTGCTGCTACTGTATTTGGCGTTTTAATGGACAAGGAAAATGTTGTGCAGGTTGTTTTTGATAGGGACGTGCTTTTGGAAGAGTGGTATGGATGTAGCGATGGAACGACAACCGGATATATGAAGGTCAAAACAAAGCTGATCGTCAATAATTTCCTAACTTATGCAAAGCATATTCCGACAGTAATCGAAGTCTAAATTCGGAAAAAGAATGGCGATTCATTACTTTATTTTAATAACAGGTTAATTCTATGCGAAATATAAGCAGTTTCGAGATTATTAGGAGTAGACGATGAAAACTAAAAGGTTCAAAGGAGGGAAGTTTGTGGATCAAAAGCGATTATTACTAATCTATGGTTTAGTATTTTTTGTCACAGCTATTTGGGGACTTAATATGGTTTTAATTAAAGTATTGGTGGAACATTTACCTCCACAAACCATGACGGCATTTCGAATTATGATGGCTGGGATTACGGCATTGATCATAATTGTTCTTGGAAAATCATTTCGTCGTTTATCGAAAAGAGAATGGATTTATACACTACTCGGGTGTGTTTTTGGTGTCATTCTACATCACTCGCTTATAGCAATAGGCTTAACAATTATTGATGCTTCGAATGCTTCTTTAATTCTATCATTAGTACCACTTACAACAGCAATACTTGCCGTCCTCTTTTTAGGTGAACAATTAACAAAATTGCGAATCATAGGATTTCTCCTCGCATTAATTGGTGTCTTTTTTATTCAAGGTGGTTCATTCAATAATATGCAATTGTCTCAAGGAGAATTGATTTTATTTATTGCAATGTTCGTCCAAGCCATTAGTTTTATTTTTGTAAAAAAGGCAACAGCAACTCTCGATTCCAAACAGGTAACAACAATAATGTATTTATTAGGTTCAATAGGTTTGTTGATTATTAGTTTTATAACTGAACCTAAAGGATTCAACGAAATGACTTCAGCCACTTTCTTTATTTACTTTTTATTTATTGTGTCGGGGGTAGTGGCAACAGGTGTGGGGTATATAGTTTTTTATGCAGCGATCCAGCAGATAGGAGCAGGAAAAACAGCCATATTTAATAACTTTGTTCCTTTTTTTGGTCTTGTGTTCTCCGCACTTTTCTTAAATGAAAACATT
>JAEORV010000443.1 GCA_016840695.1 Promethearchaeota archaeon | reverse complement strand
CTCACTATAACTATCCTATGTAGGTAAAATAATAATTTTAAGAAGTGAAAAATAAAATGACCGAATCAGAACCAGATGTATATCGTAGATTACAGGAGCATTTAGATACATTTCCTATTGGGTATCCCGCGACAGAATCTGGCGTGGAAATTAGAATTCTCAAGCATCTCTTCACTCCCGAGGAGGCTGAGATCGCTACGAAAATGCATTTTCAGCCCTTACCATTGGATAAAATATACCGTCGTGTGAAAAAAAGTGGAATAACTATTGAAGAGCTCGAAAAAACCTTAGATAACATGGGTAAAAAAGGTTCTATCATGTTTGGCTCGCAAGAGATAGGAGGAAAAAAGGTAAAATTTTACGCAAATGCCTTTTTTGCAGTAGGGATGTATGAATTTCAGCTTAATCATTTGACTAAGGAATTTATTGACGATTGCATGCAATACATTGAAGAAGCCTTCTGGGAAGAATTTAACTTGACAAAAATGCCCCAAATAAGGACGATTCCGATAAGCCAAACTATTGATATTGAGAACATGATTTCATCGTATGATAATGTTAGGAACCTAATAATGGAAAGAACGAGCCCTATTGCCGTTGGAATATGTATCTGCAGGCAGGAAAAAGATCTCGAGGGGGATCCGTGCAAACAATCTGACATTCGAGAAACATGCTTCTTTTTTGGCGCAGGAGCAAAGATGTATGTCGAAAAAGGACAAGCGAGAATGATATCAAAAGAGGAAGCTCTGAAGTTATTAAAAAGAGCAGAAGATGCAGGATTCGTACTTCAACCAACTAACTCTAAGCGCCCCATTGGCGTATGTTGCTGCTGTGGATGTTGCTGTGGTGTCTTGACTCATCAAAAAATGTTTAGCGAACGCCCAGTAGATTTTTTCAACTCGAGTTATTACTCCGAGGTTGACCCAGAATTGTGTAGTGGATGTGAAACGTGCTTAGACCGTTGCCAAATGGACGCGATCGATATGGTTGACGGTCTGGCAGTCATAAATTTAAACCGATGCATAGGATGCGCACTTTGCATCTCTACTTGCCCTAGTGAAGCGATCTCTATCGTTAAGAAGAAAGAGGAATACGAACCGCCAGAAAATACCGTTGCATTTTTTCAAAAAGTCATGGATACTAAAGCAGCACTAGCACGTGAGGCTAAAAACTCGTAAGTTCTCTACTATTTCTTTCTTTTTTGAATCATGTACAATTCACCCCAATCTACTTAATTTCAATACTTTCAAATTGAAAGTAGGTTATATTCACAAATCATAACATTTAAATATGTAATGCAATTTATGTCTAGTAAGAAATGTAAAACCTAGTTTTACATCAATAAGAATTATAAAAAATAATAAAGAGGTTGATAATATGACTGAAGTAAAAGATAGAAAGGTAGAGATTAAAGAAACACCTGGTGAACACGAAGTAGAAAAGAAGAATAAAGAGAAATCTAAAGAAGAAGATAAAAAAGGCGAACTAACATTACGGAGATATCGACCTTTGTCGACGTTCGGTACAATTGACCGTTTATTTAATGACATGAACCGATGGTTTGACGATTTGTTTTGGAGACCTTCAAGATTATGGGATTACGAACCCTTTAGCTTGAAAGTCTTCGATGAGGACTCTTTCTTCAGGACCCCATTGTCCAATATAACGGATGATGGAGACTCGTTTAGCATCACTGCTGAATTGCCTGGTCTTGACAAGGGAGATCTCGAAATCACGATTCACGACGGTAACTTAGAAATTAAGGGAGAAAAAAAAGAAGAACACGAGGAAAAAGACAAGGGCTACGTCAGGAAAGAATATTCTAGCTCGAGTTATTATCGCACATTCAGCATTCCAGAAAACATTGACGAAGAAAAAATTGATGCTACCTTAGACAAGGGTATCTTGAAACTACATCTACCTAAAAAGGAAGAAGAAAAGAAGGAAAAAAAGAAAATAGAAGTCAAATAGTGATTTTTTCTTTTTTATTTTTAATTATTTATAGTTAGTTTTTTTTTTGATGTGAATAATTATTTCATGTAAAAGGATTTTTATCCTGTAAAATCTTACTTCTGTATTCTTCAAGTGGAGGGGGACATAAACCTTTATTGGTTGCCTCCTTCTTCAAGCTTTTCATCATCTCTGATAAATCTGTACCTACTGGGCACCAATTAGTACATTTTTCACACCCAGTACAAAGAAATAATCCTGCTTTAACGGCTGCTTCAATCCCGTGGTGAATGTATTCTCTAATAATACCTGTTGCTCCCAATCCATACCTGCTCCCAAAAACGTTCCCAAACGCCCGAGAAGCCGTACAAATGAAATCACAAGTTTTACAGCCCACGCATTTCAACAAATCCTTGTATATTAGATTTTCTTTCGCAGCTTTCTTGCGCCAATCGTCCACAAAAATAACCACGACTTCTCTTGCCCCGTACATCCCTTGAACGCTCTTTCCCTGAACGCTCGATGTATTTGAGGGCGCAGCAATGATACTGATGTATGCCTGAGACACCTTATTAATTCTTGAAAGCGTTTTAGTCACGAGACAAGCATCGAGAAAAGTGGGCACGATCTTAGTAATGCCAACAGCAACTATATGTTTTTCAGCGAGTCTTGTAATGAGGCTGATATTACCCGAATTTTCGCAAATCACGATGGAACCATCGTCGGCAGCTATGGCGTTTGCAGATGTTAACGCGACTCGCACGTTTTTAAGCATGTCAGGGCGGAACTTATCTCTAATGTAAAAAGTTATCGCTTGTGGGTCAGGTTCAATGTCGTCCCCATAAAGCTCCTTAATTTTTGCCGCTATCTCCTCAGGAGTGAACTGAACTCCCCCTCCTAATAGATATGGGGGGTGCTTCCATTCGAACCATTTATCAAGCTTGTCGCCTAGAGCCGTTTCTACCATCTTGATATTGTTCTTTTTTGCAAACTCCATAAGTCCAATATCGAGCGCTTAAGAAGAACACGATTTATAAACTGTCTCATAGTCACCAACTTCCTCCTT
>JAEORV010000442.1 GCA_016840695.1 Promethearchaeota archaeon | reverse complement strand
CAAGCAAGAAAACCAATGGTAAATCAAAGGAGAAAATTAGAAAGAAAGAATTAAATAAACCAATCGAGGATAAACAAAAACAACATCTTCAAGAAAAATCAGAATATGGAGAGCTAGAAGAAGACTTGAAGAAAGACATTCCTACGGTCATGCGGAATCCTTGGTTTATAAGACCATTCGAAGTGTTAACAAGAATGTATGGTATCCCCTCATACTCAGAAATCGATCCTACTCCCTTTCTAGCCTTCACTTTTCCATTATTATTTGGATTAATGTTTGGAGACATAGGACATGGATTATCTTTAATAATCGCCGCTTTATTAGGAGCGCTTCTTTTTAGAAAAAAGAAAGGTTCCGATCTTCTTAAGTTTTGTTGGATCATCTTTTATTGTGGATGGGGGGCAATTTTTGGAGGGTTCTTATATGGTGAATTTTTTGGAGAGGAAGTAATATTAGGCATCCGTCTTACCCCGTTATTATACAACCCTATGGATGAAATCATGACAGTATTTATGTTTGTAGTATTTATAGGAGTCATTCATATTAATCTAGGTTGGGTGATACAAGCAATAAACTACATGAGGCAAAAACGCAAGTATTTAGCCCTATCAGATTCATTAATTAAAATATTGATGTTATCCGGCGGAGCTTTTTTAATATTTAATTGGGGATTTAACATCGATGCGTGGATGGCTGCGCCTTTCCCTATCTTGTTACCCTTAATTCCTGGGTTGTTACTGATAATATTAAAACCCGTTGGAAAAGTAATAGGAATTTCTTATTTAAAAGAAGAATCTTATGGAACTTTAATGGGCGAGGGCTCATTAGAAGCTTTCGAAACCTTATTATCCGTTTTAAGCAACGCAGCATCATACATCAGATTGCTTGCATTAGCGTTGGCACACATAGCTCTCATGATTGCGATTCAAGCAATGGTAGATCTGGCTCCAAGTGGAGTTTTAGGAGAAGTAATAACAATTATAGGTTTAATATTTGGAAACTTTGTTATAATAATTCTCGAGGGATTGCTCGTCTTTATTAATAACATAAGATTGCACTTCTACGAGTTCTTCTTCAAATTTTATCAAGGAAGCGGGATTGAATATTTTCCATTCTTTTTAGATAACGATTATTCGATCATTACTTTTAAGATAGAAAAAGATATTATATCGGAAGAAATTGACAAGGAGATAGATTCAAGAATAGTAAAAGATGGGGTTGACGAGGCAATAAGTATTCTTTCTGAAAAATTCTTTTAATTTCCATTATTGATTGAATTAGTTATATAAATTTAGCAAAAAAAGATGAATGAACCAGAAAAAATTGAAGAAATTAATGCATCAGGGAATTATCGGTTTCGAGTTATTTTACTCATCATATATTTTTTTATACTTATTTTTTTATACTTAGTTTTTGTAAATGTTGGCGTAAATCCTATTGTCGCCTTTTTAATTCTTTTATTTATGTTTGTACTCGTGATTGGACCACTGCTTAAAGGTTTGAGGAAGTCTTTCTATTCAAGAATGTTTATTGATAAAAAAAAAAGGAATCGGGGAGGTTATCAGCAATATAAAGAAAATATTAAGAAGAATAGTAAAATAACTGAATATAAACCAAGAAAAATCAGGCATGTTAACCTAAATATCACCTATCGAAAACCTCTCATTGTGAAATGTAATTATTGTGGAATGACTGTAGCGGGATTTGTTAAGAAATGCCCTAGATGCGGGGAGTTGATCGAACATGATTGACCATGCTCTTGATGGAGTTATTTCTTCCATTAAAGGTTCTTTAATCGAAATTAAAGGAATTGAAAATGAAGCACGTTTATTTGATCTTGTAAAAGTATTAAACCACAACATTTTAGGAGAAATCATTCAGATTCACTCGAACTATTTAGTTGCACAGTGTTTTGAAAGCACTCACGAATTATCATTAGGAGAAAAAGTAATTGTATTAAACCACCCGCTTTCAATGGAGCTTGCGCCGGGTTTATTAACAAAGACCTTTGATGGAATTCAGAGACCATTAGAGGAGACCTTTATGAATTTTAAAGAAGGGAGATTAGAAAGGGGTTTTGAATTTTTTCCCCTTTCAAGAGAAAAAAAATGGCATTTCGTTCCATTGAGAAAAGTAAACGATAAAATAAAAAACGGAGATATTATTGGAGTAGTAAAAGAAACAGCACTTATCGAACATAAGATTATGGTTCCCCACACTATCTCTGGAAAAATTTCACATATCGTTGAAGAGGGAGAATATACGATTATTGAGGAAATTTATCGGGTGAGACAAGGAGATTCTGAAAAATCTTTCATTATGCTACAAAAATGGCCCATTAACCTTAGTCGACCGTTTAAAACCAGATTATTACCTAATGAGCCCTTAATTACTGGGACTCGAATAATAGATTTATTATTTCCTATCGCTAAAGGTGGCACTATTGGGATACCTGGAGGATTTGGGACCGGGAAAACAGTCATTCAACAAACCATCGCGAAATATTGTAATGCTGATATAATCGTTTTTATAGGATGTGGAGAGCCGGGGAATGAAATTGCGAATATCTTAAAACAATTTGCGGAAATAATAGATCCAATAAATCAGCGTCCACTAATGGAACGCGTGGTTGTTATTGCAAACACTTCAAATATGCCCGTGTCAGCTCGAGAGGCGAGTTTGTTTTCAGGAGTTACGATAGCCGAATATTATAGGGATATGGGATACGATGTGGCGGTGATCGCTGATTCGATGTCGAGATGGGCGGAAGCTCTAAGGGAAATCTCGGGTTTATTAGAAGAAATGCCCGCAGAAGAAGGATATCCTGCGTATTTACCATCAAAACTCTCGAGTTTCTATGAACGTGCGGGAGTGGTTACCGCTCATGGTCTTGATCATTTAGGTAATCAAAGAATAGGATCTCTCACGGTAATTGGAACTATTTCCCCCCCTGCAGGTGACTTTAGCGAACCTGTAACCGCAACTACTAAACGCGTAGTACAAGGGATTTTAACGCTGGAT
>JAEORV010000441.1 GCA_016840695.1 Promethearchaeota archaeon | reverse complement strand
GGGATTGCAACATTTCGTTATGAAAAGAATGCAACAGCGAGAAGATGGGGTTGGTACAATGCCCACACCTAAAGCTGAAAGGAATTATTTAACCAAAGCAAGAAAATCCCATGAATCTGGAGAAACCACATATATTACATCTTCTCCTCTCTCACCGACAAACGGATTTGAGATGTTGGGGAACAAAGAAGCAGAGATGTTCGAATTTCCAGAAAAAATTAGAATGGTATCTTTCAAAACGATAAGATACATGATACGGATCTTGCGCGCTCGAGGTCGTTCATTTAAAGAACTTGTCCAGAACGAAGAGGTCGTAGAAATTGAAGTGCGGGATAATGGTAATCAAGAATTATGGGAGGAATTAAAAGAATACGCTTCAGAAAAATGGGGTATTAAAAAAATTGGATTTACTCGTATACCGACTGAGTTTATATTTAGCGGAAAGTTCATTTCTTATCCATATGCACTTGTTTTTATTGAAGAAATGAGAAAAGATCCCATAGATAAAGCACCTGAACATGCAGCTGGAGTGGAAACGATGAGGGTTTATTGGCACTTGGGAAACGCTGTAAACGATATCGCCCGATGGCTAAGAGAAAGAGGGATAAAGTGCCAACCTAACCATCCTTTGGATGGATTAACGGTAACACCACCTCTAGCAGGAAAAGCAGGACTTGGGTGGCAAAGCCAATTCGGTTTACTCATAACTCCTGAATTTGGAGTTCGACAGAGGATTGCTCCTATATTTATTGATAAACAACATTTCAACCTAACTGATTCTTTAGAACACGAATGGATTGAAGAATTTTGTTCCACTTGTGGCATTTGTCGAGAAGAATGCCCGACTGAAGCTATAAATGAGAAACGCGTTCCTTATTTAGAAGGAGTTGAAACTATAGGTGCACTAAAATCATGTATCGATAGACCAAAATGTTATCCGTATTTCCTGGAGACAACGGGGTGCTCCGTTTGCGTGAAAGTCTGTCCTTTTTCTCGTGGAGGGGGCGTATATGACCAATTAAAAAGTCAATTCCTTCAGAAGGAATAAATTTAAATGGATGCAAAATGCTCATTACGGAATTTCATAAATTATATAGAGAAAATGGTTTAAGTCCAGAAGTAATTAACACTTTTCAGAAAATAATTTATTCTTACTTTAAGCAACATGGAAGGGAATTTCCCTTCAGGAACGATATCACTCCATATAATGTTTTAGTCTCCGAAATAATGCTTCAGCAAACTCAAACGGGAAGAGTTACAGAAAAATTCCTCCAGTTTAAGAATAAGTTCCCCGATTTTAAAGCTCTTTCAAATGCACCATTAGGAGATGTCCTCCTCGCATGGCAAGGACTGGGTTATAATAGAAGAGCTATCGCCTTAAAAAACATTAGCGAGTTGGTAATTAATGAGTTTGATGGTGGGCTACCTGATTCAGTAGAAGAATTAAAGAAATTTCCGCAAATCGGACATAATACAGCTTCATCAATAGTAGCGTTTGCATACAATAAACCAGTTTATTTTATCGAAACAAACATACGGAGAGTTTTTATTTATTTCTTTTTCCCTAAAAGGAATAAGATTGACGATAAAGAAATTCTTCCTTTGGTGGAGAGTACTTTAGACAAAAAGAACCCTCGAGAATGGTATTATGCATTAATGGATTACGGAGTGATGCTCAGGAAAACTCATCCAGAATTAAATAAACGAAGTGCTCATTATAGAAAACAAGCTCCATTTAAAGGATCCGATCGCCAGGTTCGAGGAAAAATATTAAAACAACTCCTTAAAATTTCAGAATCGACTACAATAGAGTTATCTCAAAAGTTAAATGTAAACTTGAATAAATTAAAGAGAATCCTTCTTCAATTAGAGAAAGAAGGATTTATATCTATTGATGGATCTAAAATCAGCATTCAAAAAAATGAAATTTAAATAAAAATATCTTAAAAGAATAGAAAAACTATGATTGCTATATAGCCTATTCCTAAAAGAATGTGTAATATTGCAAAAATTCCTCCTACTTTCAACAAAACCCTGTAATTCAAATCATCAGCACAATATTTCTCCGAGAGTTCGAGTGTCATCATGTCCGCTGCTGAACCTTGTGGAAAAATATTTCCCCCCAAATTGATGCCTAAAATAAATGCGATTAACATTGGTGTAGGAGCAAGACCCGTGCTCGTTAAAACCTGGATGACAGGTATGAATATTATCGTGACTGGGACATTATCCAAAAATCCTGATAGGAGAGAAGTTAAGATAAGGATAAATATGCTCACGAGGAATAAATTGTTGGGGGTGATAAAAGTAACCAAATCTTCAAGAGCGAGAAGTGTTCCATTGACCTCCATGCAATAGACTAATATGAACAAGCTAATGAAGAAAAAAACGAGTTTGAAATCTACTTTTCCTAGATAGGATGAAATTTCGACTTTCCTTTTTCCTCTTTCGTTTCTGCTTGGATTGATAAAAATGAAGATTAATAATCCTAATACACCGACAAACAATATGTTTGGAATTAGTATGAGTAGAACAAAAAAAACTCCCAGGGCAATCAAGTTTTTATAAAATACTTTCTTATCAATATGCTCTTCCAGGATTACTAACTCGTGATCCTCAAGATTTTCAATCTCCGTTGACTCTTCATTTTCTCTACAATGAGGGATCCAGACGTCTCTTAATTTCTTTCTAAGAATAAATTTATCTAATAAAAAAAGCGTAATCAATGTTCCTATTATGAAATATGCTCCTAAGCTAATAAAGAACCAGTTTGAGGTTAAATTGAATTTATTTGCTATTAAAATATTTTGGGCTGAACCAAAGGGAGTAAGGGTTGCTGCGATATTTATGCAAATTGTCATGCCTAATAGAATTGGAGCCGGATTAATCTTCATCTTCTCGCTAGTATTGATGATCATTGGAACAAAAATTATTGCCACGGAAACATCATTAATAAACGCTGCAGATAAAGTTGAAATTAAACATATGACCCAGAAAAACTTTCTCGTGTTTGTTTCAAATT
>JAEORV010000440.1 GCA_016840695.1 Promethearchaeota archaeon | reverse complement strand
CCGTCTATTGATAATCACGAAAAAAGAGAATTGGATGCAATCAATGGAACTTTAAGACAGTTTTTTGGCGTTCAAAACGCAACTAGCCAAATTATTGTGTATAATTTGGATTTCATACCCTATTTAGGAAAACCTACAATTATACTTTCTTCAGAAGACGACATTAACGATAACCTCAAGGCAAAAATAAAAAATGCATTGGGAGACGCTGCGAATTTACACGTGGACGACTCCTTATTCAAAGGAGGGACGACCGTAGATAACTTAAAGCAAGTTTTTACACCCGATAAATGCAGAATCGTAAATCTACTGCTGTCCTACGAATTTATCAACGATTATAACATGTTTAAAATACTTATTCAATCATTAATTTGAATATTTCCATATCGAAAAATATAAAAAAATGAATTATAATGACATTTGTAATACCAATTGGTTCATTTGAATATTGAAAAAAGGAGAAAAAAGAACATTCATGTAAAGGAGACACATCAATGGCTAAAGACAAGAAAAAAAAGGAGAAGAAAAAGAAGAAAAAGAAAGTAAAGAAACAACAATCGGATAGTCCTGATTCTTTTTCACAAGCAGTGACAAAAAAGAAAGAGGTTAAAGGGAAAAAGGGTGGTCTTCCAGAAGGGGTGTCCTTAGGTCAAACTGTTGATCGATCTGGAGACCGGTTATATGTAGGTACTGATTATAGAGAGGTATATAGCTGGCAGTACGATAGATCTTGGGCGGATATTTTATCCCAAACTGAGTATTGGACACATTTACCGTTTACAATTGGAATTGAACAAGAATTAATCATCGCTGATGACGAAGGAAAATACCCTCCTGGAGAAGAAATGGTCTTCAGGATGAAGGAGATAGTAAAAGACGCAATCAACATGTTAAAAGAAGTATTATATCATGGTCGCGATGATTTTCTCCCAGTTCCAGATTATATTAAATCGAAAGTATTGGCAGAACCATGGGGAAAGGACGACTTAGAAAAAGGACATGTATTGGAAATTAGATACAAATTACCTGAAGGAGCCGTTGCAAGTGAAGTAGATATTGATAGTTTTGGTCGTGACGGAAATGTTACAGCAATCACCTATATCTTAGAACTGGTAACTCCTCCTTGTGAATACGTTGAAGAATTGGCATTCTGGGCATCAACATTATTTTTATTGGCCAAAAACACGCTTCCAAAAGATCTTCACATCATTGCATCAGGTATTAATCCGGTGGCAAAAGAATACACTCGGGGATTAACGCAAGCGGACCATTTTCACATTGGGACTTTTAGGAGCGACACAGAAAAGGCAATGGTATATTCAATGATAAGAAATTTCATCCCTCACATTATTTCGCTTACAGTAAATTCGCCTATCTTAAATAGCAAGCCTACAGATGTTGTAAAGATCATTAATAATCGAATAACAGCTCCGAATTGCGTTCGATCGTTACGGTTAAAGTATAACGCAACGATGTTATCTCCAAATGAACCCAAAGGATTCTTGCCATATCTCACGACAACTGATAAATCAGGCGAAGAACAGTTTTTAAAAGGCGTGGAGAAGGCAGGATTAGAAGATGCACGCATGGTTGACTGTTTTCCTTTTACTGATTTTGGAACCATTGAATTGCGAGTCAGTGACGCGCAAATATCAATATGTAGGCGCATTGGCATGGCAATGCTACTTCAAGCATTGTGTTATAAAGCGAGAAAATTATTGGAGCAGGGAAAATGGGTTCCAAATGCAGGAAGCCCTACTATTTCATTTAACAGAAAGGGAGCCTACGAGAGAGGATTAATTTCGCTTTTTAAACCTCAAAATCTCACCAGAGAGTTTTTAGCTCAATACGATCCTGATTTTGCCGAGCAATATTTAGGTCCGGAAAACGATCCCGTACGATACATGACGCAAGCAGTGCAACGAATGTTCTTGTATTTGAAACCAGAATTACTCGAACTTAATTATTTATACTCGCCATTTTTAAAACCACTTCTCATGAGCGTATTTGGCGAAGTGTCATATGCCGCAGCACCCATAACAGAAGCGGAGTATCAACTCTCTCTATACGATTATAAGGTACAGAATGGCGAAGACCCTAACATCCTATACGATTTAATTTACTTCACTATCGAATACTGTAAAGATCCAATTAGCCACCCGCTTACGGGCGTGTTAACCCTTCCAAAAGAAATGAGGGAATAAAATAAAAATAAAAAAAAATAACATCAAAAACAAAAAAATGTTAACAGCAACTATAGAACAGGACGGAAAGACGAGGATTGAGAACATATTCGTAATAGACTGCCATTCGCATTTAGGTCAAGACGTTGACGGCGCAGCAATGATGAATCCTTTAGCGCCTTCGGGAACTTTTGACTTTTGGGGCAACGTTCAAGGCAAGATTCGAGCAGATTGGGAAAAAAACGGCGAACAATCGTTTACAACCGTAATGGACGGAAAACAAACGAAAATATCTTGGTCTTTTAAACCGTTTCCCTTCACGGATAAGTTATATGCAGCGCTTGAAAATTTAAAAGTGCGATATCAAGACTTGAAGGAAAAAGCCAAATTTTATTCTTTTATCGACCAAAGCGTCTGCTTTCCGTTTCAAGATGTGTTTCGAGATAAACACCCCGAAGCACTATATCGCGCTAGTAACATCAATGTGTCTCGATTTACCACGCGTTTTCCTTTCTCAATGAAATTGATTGGATATGCTCGTTGCGATCCCATGGAAGGAGAGAAAGCGGTAAACGAAGTAAAATACGCAAGAGAAGTTCTGGGACTTCGTGGATTAAAGCTCCACCCTCGTTCGGAAGGTTGGATTGATAATATAAATACGGATAAAGCGATTAATGTCCTCGTTGAAGCCGCAAAACATTCAATGCCCGTTATTTTCGACACGCGCGGGAAGGGATCTATTATAGCCATAGGAGAACTAATTAAATCTACAAGAATTTTCATCCAGAGCAAGTATCCCGATTTATTACCTCACTTTAAAGTGATTATTGCGCATTTTGC
>JAEORV010000439.1 GCA_016840695.1 Promethearchaeota archaeon | reverse complement strand
TTTTTTAAAAAATTATAAAAATGACAAAAATAAATAATAAGAGAAGTTTAATAAAATCATTAACATTCCAATGTCGGTGATAGATAATCACGATAGTTTTCTTAATACTATCAATAAATTAAAGGAGATAAAGTATAAGACATGTATGAGAAAATTTTATTAGCTACTGATGGATCTGACGATGCGTTACGCGCTGCTGGTAGAGTAATTGAATTCCAAAAAAAATGGAATAGCGAAGTAGTAATTTTTCATTCGGTAAAACATCCAAGTTTAATGGAAAAAATAAAAATCGCATCTCAATTACCTTCGACAGCTCATTATATAGATTCTGCTGTGGATTATACTAAGATAAAAGTGGAATACAGGGATGCAGCAAATAAGGTACTATCTGAAACAGAAAGAATGTTTACTGGAGGTTTTGGAACTCTTGAAACGCGATTAATCGAAGACGAAAACCCAGAAGATTATATAGAACGAATTACTGAGGAAGAGAGTTTTGATCTCGTCGTTCTTGGCTGTAAAGGAGAACATTCGAAGCTTAAAACCATCTTTCTTGGAAGCGTTGCTACTAAAGCGTTGAACAATGCTGCGTGCGACGTGTTAGTTGTTCGATAATTCTTTTTTATGAGTTTAAAAATACTAAAAATTGCTTTTTTCAGATTTCAGAAATTATTTGCAATTATTTTTTTCTAAGTATTTTTTTATAAACTTCAATATATCTTTCTACCATTTTTTCAACAGTGAAATATTTTTCAACATGAGTTCGACAGTCTTTTCTCCTAATGCTTCCCATTTTTTTAACTGATTCTACAGCCTCGTCTATATTATTTACTACATATCCCGTCTTTCCATGTTCTATTATTTCTCTTACAGATCCTTTATCAAAACCAATTACAGGCGTTCCACATACCATGGATTCTGCGATAGTTAATCCAAAACCCTCGGGTTTTATTACTGGGTGAAGCGTGCATAGAGCATTTCTTAATAAATCATCCCTTGGAACAGGTCCAAGATTTCCTACATAATGAATCTGATTATCATCGATGTATGGTTTTACCAGCTCTTCATAGTAATCTTGTTCTTGAATGATACCCGCAATAATTAATTTTTTTTTAACTCTTTTTGCAATTTGAATTGCTTCGTGAGTGCCTTTTTCGTGACATATCCTACCGATGAATACGAGATAATCTCCCATTTCAGGATTGAATGTAAATTCATCAAGATTAATACCGTTATATACCGTGGCGATATAATCGAGTTTATCATACCTATTCGCATCGCTGATTGACACGTAATATGTATTATCGTTATATTTCTCATAAACGGGATAAATCTCACTAGAAGAGAATCCATGTATCGTGGTTAATACAGGTGTCTTAACCAACTTGGAATAAGTCAATGCGGGAAAATCAAAATGATTATGGATGATATCAAATTCATCTGCTCGCTCAAATACTTCGGAAATATGAAGAAGCTTCCACACATCGGCATTCACTGTTTCGTCTTCTTCGTATCCTCTCTTGCATACATGATGATGTTTCGCTGTCGTAATAGAGTCTCCCGTTGCAAATAATGTCACATTTACTCCTTTCTCGACTAATCCTTCCGTTAAGTTACTCGTCACGAGCTC
The DNA here is from genome assembly GCA_016840695.1 of Promethearchaeota archaeon. Classification (GTDB taxonomy): domain Archaea; phylum Asgardarchaeota; class Lokiarchaeia; order Sigyniarchaeales; family SOKP01; genus FT1-020. Next base: position 1,393 of record JAEORV010000439.1, on the reverse strand, counting down.
CCATGGGCCATATTTTCTTGGAGGAGTCCTCCACGCTATTGGGGCTAGCATCGCAATATTCATATTTTTCACGCTAATCAACATAAGATATAAATTATTTTTATTTTAAAAAGGAATTGATATAATCCTGACTAACACGCGTTAATCTAGTGGCAGTATCCAGTTCTCCGGAAGCAATTATGTAATCTTCATTATAGGTAGTAATTCCCGTGGTAAATACGACATCTTCTTCAATCAAGAGTTTTCCGTGTATCTGATCTTTTAGGTCTTCGTTATATTGAAGTATGGGTTCTCTTGATATTGCATTAATTTCAGTTGGATTGTCTTTATTTATTAACATCGCAAATGTACGATATTTTCCGACCTCATTTGCACCTTGATGCTCAACGCCATGAAATAATTCCAGATAATACAATTTTCCATTTAGATAATGGGTGATAGGAGGAGCACCAGGTCCTATTCTACTCGTGTAAAAGCTTTGTTTTTCGAGAAGTTTAAGCACGTCTTCAATTGGCTTCCAATATAGAAGGTCTAATGAAGTAGCAACGTTGATAAACGGACCTGCTAAATATTTCTCCTGAGGTGGAAATCCAATAGAAGTATTATTTCCTTCGGGTCTCGTGAGAGTGTGATATTGACCGTTTATTTTGTCCGGAAAAAGCACGACGTCTTTATTTTGGTGTTCAAATATGATATCCATATAACCATAAGACAGACCATCTTTCGATTTATATAAACATGTGCAAATTCTATTAGACGAGACAGCAACGATAGTCATGTAATATACATCATTAATAAGAGTAATTCGGGGATCTTCTATGCCCATCTCTTCGAGCTTTCTTTTTGGAACGATTATTTGATCGTAATGAATGTTGATAATTCTAGATGCATCAGGGCTGATCTCAACAGGCAACAACCATGAGATAGAAGTTAATCCTAGAGCAAGTGTATTGTTTTGTTGCTTTTGGACAAATAATCGAGGCTCTCTGAGAATGATATTTTCTTTCGAATATTTATCAATAACATATTTTTCTAACTTCGCATCAAATCTAGGAGTGAGAATATATTCCTCCGTGTTCCACTCCTTTAACGCTTCAGCAACTCTGATCATTAGGAGGAGATTACCATTAGGTAACTTTGCCATTCCTGGATTGAATGTTCCTAAAATTTCTGTCTCCTGCCCCAAATCATTGCTTAAGGATTTATAATCTTCTCTAATGTCATTAGGACTAAAAATAATCTTATCAAAGTGTATCAAATCGCTCATGTCATGTTCTACTCTATACTATGAATCCCTTTATGGAAATAGAATCTTTCAATTAATCCTAAATTTGTTTTATTATAAAGTTTTAGCAAAAAAAAGTTCACATAATGATATGTATTCGTTTCTTTT
>JAEORV010000438.1 GCA_016840695.1 Promethearchaeota archaeon | reverse complement strand
AACAATCCTCTATTATTACCTATTATTGAATAATGTCCATATTTATTTTGTATAATAGCATTTTATATTATATTCAACATATAACTAAAATTAAATACTAAAAAAAACTAAAAAATATTAATCTTGTGTTTATAGGTGGTAAAATATGGTTAAGAAAGAATATATTTGCGACAAAGGCAAGCGGAGCATGGTTGTAATTGAAGATCTGTCAGTTGAGATTAAAGAAGGTTCCACAATCCTTCTGGGATTTGCAGGCATCGGTTTATTAGGGCCTATTGTGGCTAACGCTTTAGTTGATCAAATTACTGATATTAAAGAAATCGGGTTTATAACCAGTGAATTCCTCCCACCCATAGCTGTGTTTTATAATGGTATTTTGAAACATCCTTTTAGAATTCTATATTCTCCTCAACATAATATCCTTGTAGGAATTTGCGAAGTTCCATTTCAAATTTCTTCTGCTTATACAGATCTTGCAAGAACAATATGTAACTGGGCATTATCAGAGGATGTTAGAGCAAAAGAAATTGTCATATTTCAAGGAATGCCTCAACACGGAATTATTGATGATTACCCTGTTTATTATGCCGCAGAAGCTCAATTGATTGAATTTTTAGAAAAATATGGTATTCAAAAAGTAGATAAAGGAATAATTATGGGTCCAGAAGCAACTATTTTGAATGAGGCTCTCATGAATCGATTAGATGCATACGCACTATTTACACCCGTCTTGGAAATACCAACCCCTGAAGGTGGTGCGGCAATCATCGAAATTCTAAACGATATTTATAATCTAGATATTGACACGAAAGCATTAATCGAACAAGGCAAGGAGATTAAAGCAAAAATGCTAGAATTAGCTCAGAAGACTCAACAATATCAAAAACAGCAGCAATTACCCCAAACGGGAGATGGATATAGCCAATATTTTCAATAAATTACATTTTTTTTTCTAAATCTATACTAATCTTTTAGATAGATATGAATTATTATTCAAAGGAGATTAAGATTAAAGAAAGATTCGTCCCAATTCAAATTGACCAAGAATTATGTTTAAAATGTGAACGCTGTTTACATGCTTGTAAAAAGAATAAAGCTATTTATTTTGAACATGGAGTACGACTTGTCGATTATAAAAAATGCAAAGCTTGTCTCAATTGCGTGCAAGTATGTCCGCGAAACGCAATAGAAGTAACTTCTGTAATGCCTAAACAAGTACTAACCGTAAAAATTGAGCACGATTTATGTACGATGTGTGGAGAATGTACTCAAAAAGGTAGAGAATTTTGCCCTAACAACTTGTTCTATATCGATAAGGTGAAAAAGGATGGGAAGGAATCAGATGGCGTGAAATTTAAGTTTAAAGAAATAAGTAAATGTCAAGGATGTTTATTATGCGAATTATCTTGTCCAGAAACTGCCATAAAACCAGTAAAATTTGAAGCCTAGCAAATCATTCTTTTTTCTTTCCTGCACCCATGCTCATTCCCATTAACCATTCTAAAGTTCCTACGCCACCCCAATATGTATTCCATATGAACAATAATATCCCGAGGAAACCTATGAAAGGCCAAACATATATTAAAAATAATCCTGCTGGAGATTGCCTAATAAATAATGGAATGAAAGCGTATTCGATGATAAACAGAGTTAATGAGCATGAACCATAAAATTTTAACATGCGAAAAAAAATATTATCCTTTTTTTGAATGTCAATTATGTAAAATAGAGTAGCAATTGTAATTAAATCTAAGCCTAAATGGTACAACACATTCGTGGCTGTTCCCGTTAGTAAAAATTTAGGAATCCCCCACATGTACAGGAATCCTTGTCTATTCCAGATATTTACTAATTCTAAATATGGATATGCAGCAAAGTATACGGGATCAGAAGCATTTTTCAATTCAAGCCCAAATATTATGCCAATTATAACAAATATGAAACCCCATCTAAGATATAACTTGAACAATCTTCTATAAGCCTCTTCAGTCCCTTTAATCATTGCTTCGTAGATATATTCACCAAATACAGGCGCAAGAAAGCATACTGAAAGCCAAGGAAGAACTGTAACTTCGGGAGCTGGCGAAGATATTATAAAGTTTAAAACAGCAAGTAATATATTTACATCTTGGTATATCCAAATAGTCTCTCTTATAATTTCAGAGGAAAATAGAATGATCAAACCTACTATGATCCGAGGAATCTTTGAAAGCTTTAAGGCGTAATACGTGAAAATTTGGCTAAAACCAATGAGCATTAAGATGTTCCATCCCCATATATTTGATGAAAATAGGTTATATAGAAGTGCAATTAAAATTATCATTCCTCCTCTCATATATATATTATTTCGAATGACTTTTTCAGGAACAACTCCTTTTTTTCGTTTTATTGTGAATACAACACTAATTGTTGAAAGAACAATAAACATTGCGGGACCTAAAAACTCTAGAAAAATTTGACCTGCGCCGGCCAAGAAGACGGATGGATGATCTGCCCAGGCTAATGCGTAATGAAGCAACAATATAAAAATCATTGCCACCCCTCGGGTTGCGTCTAAAGAGGAAATTCTTCTTGGTTTTTGTTGAGTATCTGTTTCATATGTGCCAATAATTTCCGCTTGTATATCAGATTTCTTCTCTGACATAATTTAAATCTACCTTTTAGATTTTATTTTTAAGATTTCCTCGTAAAACTAACCCAAATAACCATTCGGGTGTACCTATTGAGAATGCGTATTTCTCCCATAAAAACATGAGGATCCCTAAGAATCCGATGAAAGTAACAACTGTAAAAACAAAATAAACAAGAGTTAGAGACATTCGAAATAATGAAATGAAAATATATTCAATTAAAAATAAGTTTAAAGAAGCCTTCCCATAGAACTTTAGCATTTTAATGAAGATATTATGAATATTTTTAATGTCTAAGATGTAAAATACTCCTCCAATAAACAATAAATCCATGCCTAAATGATAAAAAATATAAGGAGTTGTAGCGGTCAATAGAAATTTTGGAAGTCCTAGAAC
>JAEORV010000437.1 GCA_016840695.1 Promethearchaeota archaeon | reverse complement strand
AAATATTATCCCGTATGAATTTCGATTTGAAAACCGTACCAGTAAATTCATAATTCACTGCTTCTTCCATTGTTAATTTATCTTTACTGACTTCATTAAGAAAAGAGACAGTATCATTTAATCCGTAGAAAGGATAATCCGATATTTTACTATCGGGATGAAGGTAGAGTCTAATTTTTTTCGAACCGTTGATTGGAAAATAATGTGATGTATATCTTGTGTATGTCCATTTGTTATTTCTTAAAGGATAAGAACTAAATGTGTAAGTAATTCTTTCAGTATTTTTTGTATCGTCAGGTACATCATACAGCCAGTATTCAAGCCATTTGTTTATTTTATCGTTAAAGTAGATATCATCTGCTTCATCATATTCAGAACCATGACCTCTTAATGGTCCAAAATACATTTTAAAATTACCACGCATCAGTTCACTAGCTTTTATCATTCCATTAGCACTGAAATATTCATCCTGGAATGAATTTGAGAAAGAAGCGGGAACGTAATTACTTTTTGTTTGCTTCAAGAAATCTCTTCCTTGAGGTAGGAATAATTTCAGGCTGTCCCATTTGTCAAGTTTACCTGAAAGTATCCACTCTCTGTATCGTTTAACCTGTGGACTGTATCTAACGATGGATGTATCATAACTTAAAGACCATAACAGCGACATTTTTACGCATCCGTTTTCAATCCAGTTAGATGCGAACAAAGGAGATGCGAGATCGGATATAATACATCTAACATACAAACCGTTGCAAACAGCCATGAATGGAATTATACCACCTTGCGACGCTCCAATAATTCCTATCCTTTCTTTATCAATTTCTTCATAATCTTTAATGTAATTAATTATCTCCATGAGGTCATTCATTTCAGTTATACTTATGAAGTCTGATTCTCCATCTGATTTTCCCTGTCCTCTCATTGAATATGTAAAAGTATAATAACCATACTTAGCATAATTTTTAGCAGGATTGAGCATGTCACTTTTTGTTTTTCCGAAACCGTTACAGTAAACGATACAAGACCACCCTCTCTCCGGAGGAGGTGCGTCAGGAATGAAAGCTGAACAGTCTATTGCAGTGCCATCGTTCATAGTAATAAAAAAATCTTTCTTGTTTACTATGTAATTTTTGTCTAAGCTTTTCTGCGGAAAAATAAAGGAAGGGCAGAGGAAAAGTGCAATTACAATTAGGAATATCGTTTTGAGGATAGTTTTTTTATACAATTAGATTCAGTTTTGTTTGTAATATAAGAAAATTCAAATACCATCGAAACGAAGAAATAGAATTATTTTACCTCAATGACGCTGAGGTGCTAAATAAAAGACTTAACTTTAAAATAAATGTTTTTGCAATAATCCTTTGCGTCTTTGCGGTGAATTTTTTTCTTCATTCAGAAGCATAATCAATTAAAGGGAGCTCAATGTAAGTTGGATTTATTTGAGAAGTATAAATTATGTTTCGTGCATTTTCTAAAGAAGGCAGAACGTAGGGATTGGTTCGTAAGAATGGATCATCCTTAATATTATCGAGATTTGTAATTACTATCCTAATCTTACTATTCTTTGAAAAGACATGTGAAGATGCAAGACCGTTAAAAAGACGTTCCGTGATAACATTAGGTTCTATCATCCTGTCTGTAAAATTCGCTCGAGTGACAATGTATGCATCACCATCTGGCTTAATTTCCCATATCTGGAAATTAAACTGGGCAATCTCTGCATCTGATTCGTAGACTAAGTTTACGAAAGGTGTTCCTGCCAAACGGCATAGTTTTGTTAAAGGAGGTGTTTCAAATATCAATTCATTTTTTATAAACTTGGAGTTGAAAACATCTCCTGTAAATTCCCGGTTTACTGATTCGATCATTGTTAGTGTAGTATCAGTTAAAATATTAGGAAGAATGATAGTGTCATCATACGAATCCGATGGTGTTGTAACTAATTCATTATCAGGACTGAAATAAAATTTTACATTTTCAACTCCTTCGAGGGGAAATGTATTTGAATAGACAGCTTTCCAGTTCCACATCCATTGATTCTCACCAGGAGTTCTTGGGAACTCACTTGAAACGCATATATATTTGCTTGAATCAAGACAGCCATTATGCTTGTCTCTCAACCAATAATCTATCCATAGTGCTGACAAAGAATCGACATAGTGAATTTGAGGTTTAAAAGGATCGGCTCCGTGTGCATCGAACGTTCCAAAGTACATTCTATACGGGGCATCCAGAAGTTCGATAGTCTTTATTATTCCATACGCATTAAAAAACTTATCCTGCCATACGTTGGAAAGCATAATAGGAGTTTTGTTTTCACTAACTTTATCAAGAAAATCTCTGCCTTGTGGGAGGTAGTAAATTAAGCTGTCCCATTTTTCAGGAGTATCTTCCAAAATCCAGCTTCTCATACTCTTGACAGTTGGATTATACCTTACAGTAGTACTATTATAACTTAGAGACCACAGAAGTGTCATCTTTACGCAGTTATTTTCTATCCAAGTATTGCTTAGTTCTGGAGTTCCGATATCAGAGACAATGCATCTTAGGTTCAGACCGTTGCATGCTGCCATAAAGGGAATGGTTCCGCCCTGCGAACCGCCGACAGCTCCGATTCGGCTTTTGTTTACGAACGGTTCTTTCTGAACATACTCTACTACCTGTACGAAATCGTTAGCTTCAACAATACTAATGAGGTTCGATAATCCTGTTGAAAGACCTTGACCTCTCATGCTGTAGACAAGTGTATAGCAGCCCCTTTTAGCTAATTTTTCTGCGTCTTCAAGATCTTCTAATTTATTTTGTCCGAAACCATGGCAGTAAATCAAAGCTGGCCAGCCGTTCGGAGGGGGATTTTCATTCGGGTAGAGTTTAGTGCAGTCTAACTTTGTCCCGTCATCTAATGTAAGTATGAATTCAATCTTTTCAACGTCAAACGTTCTTTCTTTGAAAAGGAAACATGATTCAAAAGTAAAAGATAATAAAATAAGAATTAATAATGGAAGTATGAAGTTTCGAAAATTAAGGA
>JAEORV010000436.1 GCA_016840695.1 Promethearchaeota archaeon | reverse complement strand
AAAGAAGCCTCCTACAACGAAATTAAGATGTTAAAAAGAAAACTTACAGAATTAGAAGCAAAAGATTTTACCTACAAAGAATCAGTTGATCTAAAAAATGCAAAAGAACAAATAGAATTATTAGAAGGAGAGAGACGAAATTTACAAGGGGACATCGTTGATTTGCAGCGGGAATTAGAAGACACTAGTAAACAATTATTAGAAAAACTCGAAAGAGCCGAACAATTGAAAATTGAAAACGAATCATTTAAAGTGGAAACTGATTTGTTAAAGGCACACATTGCTAACATGGAGAAACAATTGGATGACTCTGAACTCATAGAAGAATTAGAAGCCGCAAGAAAAACGATCGAAACTTTACAGGGAGAAACAACTGCTCTTGAATCAAAATTATCTACTTTAGAAGATGAATTGATGAATAACCAGCAATCATCTCAAGAAATCACCGATACTACAAAAAAACATGTAAGACATATAGAAAAAGAAAACAAGAACTATCGGGCAGAGCTCGAAAAACTCAAGGATAAATATCAAGCTTTAGAAGAAAAATATAAGAAAAAGGATAAAAAGAAGAAAAAAAAGGAAGAAGCGCAAATAGAAGAAGGAGAATTCGTGACAAGCCTACTAGAAGCGTCCGATACTTCACAAGAAATCCTTGAACAAACAAAAATGGAATTAGAAGAATATAAGGCTCAAGTCTTTTCTCTTAGCCAAGAATTAACTAAGGCGAATGAAAGAATTAAAGAGTTGTCGGAAACCTCTCAAACGCAATTATCTCAATTAGAGAAATATATTCAGGACGATCAATTGGAAAAGGGAAAACTCAATGAGAAAATCCAAACTCTGGAACTCAAACTAAAGAAGAAAGATAAGAAGAAAAAGAAAAGTAAAGAAGAAGTCCATGTAGACGATATAGAGCTTCTAAGTGTAGACAATCAACAATTAGAAATTATAGCTAAAAATTATGAACTCCAAATAAAAGAATTACAGCAAGAATTAGAAAGTATTAAGAAACAAGAAAAGAAAGAAACTGACGATAACCTAAAGCAATTACTAGACAACAAATTAATTGAAGAATTACAATCAGAAATAGTAATATATAAAACCAAATGTAATAATTTACAGCAAGAACTAGAGCAAGTAACACAGGCGTCTGCAATATCGGAAATTCCTTCTGAAATGCAAGATGAGATAAATAAAAAGATCCTAGCTTTTGAGGAAGAAAATAGTAGATTACAGAGAGAAGTAAAGAACACCAACGCTACCGTTGATAGATTAATCGATGAGATTGATGGATATCTGAAAGAAACGGCCAATCAAAGCGAAGAAATAGCTCAAAAAAATAGTAAGATTAATGCGTTAAACACTAGAATTGAAACCTTAAAATCCGAAGTAAAAGAACTACAAGACAAATTAGCCAGTCCTTTAGAAAGAGTTGAAGATAGTATCAAAACACAAATGGACGATTCTACTGAATTAATTACAGCTCTTAGAGACGAAAAAAAGGAAATGGGCGAAGAGATTTCAGCCATGACTGAGCAAAATATGGCTTTAACTGACGAGATCTCAGATTTAAAAGAAAAAATTGATGTAGACGCTGAAATAATTAATAATATAACACAAGAAAACCAAGAGTTAGAAAAAGTGATATCAGAATACAAGGAGAAAGAATTAGAACAACCAATCGAAATAGGAAGCAATCAAGGTTTTGTCCAACCATTTGATGACGAATCTGAAAGCATCATTAGAGATTTAAAAAATGAAAATCAAACCTTGATACAAGAACTAAACGACTTGAAATCAAAACAAGCTACCGAAGGCGATTCATCAAAACAAATTGAAGAATTGACTGATGAAATTCAAAGATTAAAAGAAGAAAAAGCCAAGACTAGTTCAGGACCAACCATCGCACAACAAGACATTGATGTGCAATTAAATTTACCTAAGTCTTATCAAGCGCAACTTTTCACTACAATGTTAGATAACATGGATTCGAACAATAAAGAGAAGATGATAGAATCGTTAATTCAAGATTTACAAAATCACGAAAATTTCGAGGTTAAAAGGAATGCGATGAGCATTCTAAGTCATGTCAACAATGAACGAGTTAATAAGGCTTTTGCCAATATGATTCACGACGAAAATTGGCTGGTAAGGTTTTATTTAGTTAAAATCGCAAGTAGAAGTCGTAATCCTGAATTGAGAAAATTAATTTACGAGCTTGTAAAAGACAGCGATATTGATGTAAAGGAAGAGGCGAAAAGACTTGTATCACATAAATAGTGTTTTTTGAAACTATTTATTTTAACATGAATTTATAATATTATTAGGATCCAAAATAAATCAGTAATTATAACAAACATCTGGGAACAACTTGAGAAAATTTACGCTTGATAGATGGAACTGGTCCCAAAAAGCAGAAAAATGGGTTTATGTTACACGAAGAAATGGTAAGCGAAGATATATTTATCAAGTTGAACCCCCTCAGGAATTCATTGATTTGACAATGGAAATGAAGAAACTGAATGAAAAATTAATGCAGATCGAAGACCCTGAGGAAAATAAAAAAGTATTTAAAGAATTAATGAAAATTTCAGAACGCATGCAATCAATGCGTAGAGATGACATCTAAATTTTCTTTTATTATTGAAGAAATTGATCATTGTTATTTTTAAAACAAAAATAGACTACTTTTTCATTGATTAGATCTACTAAACATTAGATCGTCAATTTCATCAAGACCCAAGAATCTTTCTTTTTTTCCATCGTGTAAGATAACACCTTGCTCTAAAAAAGGACATTCTGGATTGGCACAAAAATTTACGGCTTTATGCGTGATACCTTTTTTTGTAACTGCTTTATAGACCTTCCCGTCTATTTTTACTCGTTTATTGTATAGGGGTGATTTACAATTCGGGCACGACTTTTTTATTTTTTCCGATTTACTTTCCTTAAAAGTTTTTTGAAGGAGTTCCATTTTCGATTTCTAAATAAATTATTGATCTCTAAATATTAATTTTACATTTATG
>JAEORV010000007.1 GCA_016840695.1 Promethearchaeota archaeon | reverse complement strand
GATTCTGCTTCGTTCAAGATTTCTGGTTCTATATCTCGTTCTAACATGATTACTACTATCCTAGTTATACTCTTATTTATATTTTCACATGAGTGGAAATTTAACTTATCAACCACTCCTTAGCTTCCTGATCTGAGTTAAATGTTTTTACTCCCACTCTTGAAACCTTGTTAATGGTATTTAATAATACTTTCTTGACTCCTGTGACTCCAAGTGCAGCAGTCTTATTCAAGAGAGGTCTTATTATCTTTGAGTATTTGATAAACGCATTGACAGCAGCTTTATTGCCAAAACTATCTCGAATATCAACGATGTTAAGAATCTCTTTCTTACATGACTTTATTATTTGATCTGTCATGGCTGGCATTATTCTTGCTATATCATCTCCTTGAAGACCCGTATAATCTTGAATTAAGATTTCCCTTTCTTTATAAATAATCCATTTCAAGCGCGGTTTTGCTTCGTTTGCTAATTCAGGAGTTATTTCTTCGTCAATCATTGCATATTAAAATGAGAGTAATTTGATAGAAACAATAATAGGTTTGATAAATTTAAATTTGCGTGAAGAAGCTAGAGTTTTGAAAAAAAATGTTGTTTACAAGAGATTTATGTCAGTATTAACGCCTGATTTGATTGGTTTGAGAACCACGCATACTCTTTCAACACTCTTCACGTCGCTACGTCCTCGAAACGATTCGATCAGCGCATCTAACTCGTTGATTTCGGGAACATTAACTTTAATGAGAACACCACATTGTCCTGCTAAAAAATACACTTCTTCGCATTGAGGAATCACTTGAGCTTCTCTTAACAAGTCTTTTATCTGAGTTTCTTCAGAGGGCATTACTGTAATAAAAGCCATTATTCCCGATTCGTCGTCTCTACATATCTTTATCGTGAATTTTTCGATAACCTTGTCTTTTTGAAGCCGAACCACACGCTTTCGTACAGTAGATTCGCTTAAGCCTACAACTGCTGCGATATCTTTATATGGTTGACGAGAATCTGCAATTAGCATTTCAAGAATTTTCTTATCTTTATCGTCCAAATTTTTCATTATATTCCCTTCTTTTCTCTTCCTTTTTTCTTATTATTCAAATGTTAAAAAAATAAAAAATTTAAAATTTAAGTAAAAAATTGTATGGATTTTGGTATTTAATAGAACTCCTTTACGTATTCTGGGTATTCTCCTAACAATGGCTGGAATAATCGTTCGTATTCGACCGCCATGCAATGAACTCCGCTGGCTTTGGAATTATCCTTGATTTCCTTGATAAATGGCTTGAAGAATTCGACATTCACTTTGTCTAGAGCAGCATATTTTGCTTTCTTGTCACCCTTGTTTTCTTTCTCAGCAGTCTTTAACGCTTTGAGAAGATCTTTAGGAACACTCACACCAGGGATGTAATTATCAAAATACCACGCAATACCGTAGCTCTTCATTGGAAATACGCCTAAGAGTATGGGTACCTTGTATCGAGATAATTCATTGATGAAATTTTTCGCAATATCGATGTCAAATGCAGTCTGTGTTTGGATGAAGTCAATTCCTTGTTCGACTTTTCTTCCTACTTTGAGAATCTCGGGTTCCATGTAATCTCCCACGGCGTTAGGATTGGCGACACAGCCGTAATTCATCTCTATCTTCCCGTCAGTAATTTCCTTGCCGGCATAATCGGTTCCTTCGTCGATCATTTTCTTGAGCAGCTCGCAAAATTGCGTGCTGTCAATGTCGTAGGCGGGACGTGCCTTCTTGTTATCTCCGAGAGCTGTGTGATCTCCTGTCAACACTAAGATATTTTTCAATCCTAAGACTGCCCCTCCTAGAATGTCTCCAAATAGCGCCACGCGGTTTCGATCTCGTACTGCGACTTGCCAAACGGCTTCAATCTCTGCTTCTCTTTGCACTAAATAACTCGGAACCATTGAACACATGTAAGCATCTCCTTGAGGACCATCAGTAACGTTTGCTGCAATTATTCGATTAGTCTTTCTCATCTCCTTAGCGGAATGAATGACTTCTTCCACGCCTTCTTGGAGGATTTTCTTTGGCTCCAATTCACCAGTAAATACGAAGTGTCCGGCTTCTAGAGCCTTGCACAAATTACTATATGCGGGTCGTTTAGCCATTTGCTTTCTCCTCCTCTTCTTCTTTTATGTTCGTATAATCCTTGTTGATGGTCATGTATGCTGGACTTGTAGCTGAACGATAGTCTCGTGCTGGACGATAAATCGTAAACAGATCCAACCGGTTAAACTTTTTTAATCGCTTGTAAATTTCAATCCACGCACAAGGACGTGTATAACCACCTACTTCACACATACCATCCACAGTTCCGCCACATGGACCGTTGCTTAAATGTTTTGCGCATCCTGCGATGGGACACACGCCACCTGTTACTCCTAAGAGACAATTTCCACAAGTTTCACAATATTGAATAAAACTGTTCTCACCGAGGTTTTGCACTCCGCCAAAATGACTATCTTGGGCGGGAAAAGTAAGAATGTCGGGGAGCACTTTATTCATCATGACAACTCCAAGACCGCAAGCTAAAGACACCACTGCGTCAAAACCCTCAACCTGAGTCCTACATGTGGTAGCAGCAATTCGATCATCGCATTGTCGAAGGACGGTAATAGCTTTCCACTTGAGCTCCTTGCCCTCAGTCTTGGCTTTTAATTCCAAGAGCTGCCCAAGGACTTTCGCTTCGTTTATAGATCGAGGAGGTTGGCAACAACCATCACACCCTGCGATCAAGATCTTATCATAATCCTTGATCATGGCCCATATTTGCTCTACCGATTTTTGTTTTGTAATAATCATGTTATATTTTCTCCATTTTTTTAGATTTTTTCATTTTGTTTTGATTTTTTCAATTTTTGATAATTGATACAAAAAATTTTATTTTATTAGGATGTTAATTTCTCAATTAACTTATTGGGTTTTACACTCCTGTTTTTTAGACTTATGTCTTGAAGATCCACGCCTAATGCTACAGCCATTATCTCAGGTAAATATAGAACAGGTATGTCTAATTCTTTACCGCTTTTTCGGGCGACCAATCTCTCTTTTCTGTCGATTTGTGTCACACATGCAGGGCATACTGCAATTAAAGCATCAACTTCTTCTTCAAGTCCACATAATTCTGTCATCTTATCTTCGACCAGTTTTTCACCGATTTCTTCTTGTAATCGAGCGCAGAAGCCACAGCATTCTAATTTATTAGCAAATTCAACAGTTCTAGCACCAAGGGCTTTGAGTATAATGTCTATTTTCTCTGGTTTTTCGGGGTGATCAAATTGCATTATTTTACTAGGTCTTATAAGGTGGCATCCATAGTGTACCGCAAGATTCAAGTCATCTAAAGGTTTAATTACCGTATTTCTGATTTTATCTAACCATTCTGGCTGGCTAAATAACTCTACAAAATGGTATACTTTAGTCTTTCCTTTATAATTGTATCCAATTTTGCCTAGAACTTCGTTAATTCTTGCCAAATACTCAGGATCTTCCTCCAATAAAACGCTTACAGTTTTAAGAGTTTCATAACAACCAGAACAGATAGTTAATATGTCTAACCCCATCTTCTCTGCTAGTATCAAGTTTCTGGCACCTAAAGTTACCCATGTATCAATGTTTAATGATTGTAAAGATACTGGCTCGGGACAACAGCTTGCTCCTTCCATTTCTCTTAGTTTTACGCCTAAAATACTTGCGATATCTCTAAAAGACTTCTCCAAATGAGGCATCTTTAAAGGTATAGTACATCCTAAGAATAGTGCATATTCCATTTTAATCTCCCTCCTTTTTCTTTTTTGCTATATCGGCAAGACCTGTTGCTTCGATAATGTACCTTATTTCATCTAATTCAGGGGGAATAATTTGAGGCAAACTCATTCGATTTCTTCTTCTATCAATATTATCTTTTAATCCGCCTGTATAAGGCACAACAAATCCATTGTCATAAATTGTGACAACAGTTCCCGAATATTCTTTAGGTATCCTGCCTTCATTAACGCTCAAGTTACGTAAAAGAGCTAATATAAAGGAGTAATCGACGTTTTTAGGGCATCTCTCGGTACATCTGTGGCATAAAGAACAAGTCCATATTGCTTGACTACTCAATACTTCTTCCCTTAATCCTAAAAGACACGACGCAACAACTCTATGCGGCTGCATGTCTACATATTCAGTAACCGTACAGCCCGAGCTACAAACTCCACATTGGATGCATTTTAATAAAGATTTTGCACCAACCTTTGATGTGATTTCATAGCGAAATTTCGCGTCTAAATCGCTTGCGTTTTTCTGAATCATGTTAGCCATTTTCTATGCTCCCTCCTTTGCTTTTTTCTTTTCTTTTTTCTTTACCACGATTTTATCACCTTTTTTAGGCATTGGCCCAAGTTCTTTTACCTTGTCCACGAATTCCGTGACGACTTGTGAGAATCGTTTTCCTTCGGCAGCTGAAACCCATTCAAGCCTGTATCGCTCTGGGTTAATACCAACATTCTCGAGTATTTCGTGTATTTCGTTATAGCGTTGTAACATGTCATAATTGCCTTCTAAGTAGTGACAGTCTCCAATATGGCATCCTCCAACGAGAACTCCATCAGCACCTTCCAAAAATGCTTGCAATACGAAGGATTTTGGAATTCTGCCCGTACACATTACCCTTATTGGTCTAATGTTAGTTGGATATTGGAATCGGCTCACGCCGCATGTATCTGCGCCAGCGTAACTACACCAATTACACAAGAACGCAACAATTCTAGGTCTTTCATCAACATATTCTCCTTTCACCGCTTCTTCAACCATTGGAATGATCTGTTCGTCTGAAAAGTGACTCATTGTAATTGCGCCTGCAGGACAAGCTGCCGAGCAATCGCCACATCCCTTACATAGAAGTGGATTTGACTCAGACACCAGGACATCATTATCAAAATTTACCCCTATAGCTCCAAAATTGCATACCTCTTCGCATTTTTGACAGGCAATACATAACGCTGGATTTACCACTGATACTAATGGTTCGTTCTCAACTTCACCTGAAATGAGCGGAATTAACGCATGAGCGGCTGCAGCTCTCCCTTGAGAGATTGAGTCGCCTATTCCTTTTGGACCGTGACATGTTCCCGCCAAATAAATTCCATCAGTTGCGAAATCTACTGGTCTTAACTTGACATGTGCTTCCAAGAAAAATCCGTTTTGGTCTCGAGCGCATTTAATTTGTTCTCCTAGCTGTTTGGTGTCGTGTGGAATTAATGGTGTGGAAAGAACTACTTTATCTGCATCGATCGTGAGGTCAGTTTGCGTTAAAATGTCTTTCACATTTACTTTAAGCGTGCCATTTGCAATATCTACAGTAGGATACTCGTTAAACCGTATGTAATTCACGTTTTCCCGGGCTTTCCAATAATAAGGTTCTTCATCAGTGCCTACTCTAATATCCCTGTATAATACAAATATATTAGATTTAGGATAATTTTCTTTCACTAACAGCGCATGCCTGATAGATTCAGAACAACAGATTAATGAACAGTAAGTTACTCCGTTTCCTCCTTCTGGTTGTCTGGAACCCACGCAATGGACAAAAACTAATGTTTCACCATCTTTCAATTCTTTATTTTTTAGTTTTTCCGATAATTCGAGCTGGGTCATTACGTTCTCGTTTTCACCGTAATGGTACCACCCTTCAGGCTTATATTCGTAAGCCCCTGTGGCAGTTACTATTACTCCAACGTTGAGATCGAGTTCCTTCTGATCCTTGTTGTTCTTCACTTTAACATTAAAATCGCCAATTGATCCTTTTACTTCAATCACTTCAGAATTTAAATAGCTCGTGATGTTTTTTTGCGCTTTGAATTCTTTTAACTTTCCATCTAAAAATTCCTTAGAATCAATACGATCAAAGTTGATCTTATAAATGAAGTTTAATTGACCTCCTAATTTGTCTTCTATTTCAACAAGATGCACTTTGAAACCTTTATTGGCAATTTCCATTGCTGCACTCATTCCTGCAACACCACCACCTATAACTAAAGCTTCAGGAATCACGTCACCTTTAATTTTAAGTTCAGGTTTTTGTTTTGTCACGCGTGCAACGCCCATTCGAACGAGATCTTTTCCTTTATCAGTAGCTTTTTTGATATCGTGCATGTGAACCCAAGAATCTAACTCACGAATGCTCACAAAATTGAAGAGGTATTCGTTCAATCCAACCTCTCTTATCGTTTTCTGAAATAATGCTTCGTGCGTTCTTGGAGTGCACGCCGCAACGACAACTCTATTTAGGTCAAGTTCTTCAATTTTTTCCTTAATGATGTCTTGCGTTAATTGAGAACAGCTATACTTGTTTTCCATGCTAAAGACCACATTGGGAAGCGTTTTTGCGTATTCCACTAAAGCTGGAACGTCTACATATCCGGCAATGTTAATACCACATCGACAAATGAACACTCCAATACGAGGTTTGTCTTGTGGGAGCACGTTCTTTAAAGGAGGAAGCTCTACTTTCTGTTCTTCGTCGCTTAAAGGAACTGCGTGAGCAGCTGCAAGAGCTGCTGCACCCCCTGCTTTCGCGACGGAATTCGCGATATCGTCTGGAGATTGACAAGAGCCAGTCACGTATATGCCTTCCTTCGTCGATCGAAGATCTTCTGACGAGTCCTTCGTCTTGAAAAAGCCTATTTCGTTTCGTTCAATGCCCAAGATGTTGGCTAATTCGCCAGCGTCTTTTCGTGGTATTACCGCGTTAGCAAGTACTACCAAATCGTATTCGTCAACTTGAACGTCTCCTGTATCTAAATTCGCAGATTTTACAAGGAGATTGTGATTTTCAGGATTTTCTCGAAGATCTCCAGGTATGCCATGATGATACTTCAATTGATATTCATCCTTTGCTCGTTCCAAGAATTCTTCTTGATTTTTTCCGATAACGCGCGTGTCGTTGTAATAAATAGAAACATTAGTGTCTGGAGCGTGTTCTCTTGTAACGACACCCTCTTTGCACATGTATACGCAACAGAATTTGGAACAATAGGCACAGAGATCTTCGTTTCTAGAGCCCACGCACGCGACGAAGGCAATTTTATGAGCGTGCTCCTTGTCAGAGGGTCGTAACAGCTCACCTTCTGTAGGTCCTGACGCACTCAACAATCGCTCGTATTGCATTGCTGTAATGACATTTGGGTATTCCCCATAGTGATACCTGTCCAAAACCGACGGATCGAGCTGATCGTACCCTGTGGCAACTATAACTGAAGCCACGTTATACTCAACAACCTCGTCCTTCATGTCCCATTTTATTGCTCCCGCTTCGCATTCTTTTTCACAGAGCTTGCACGCGTCTTTTGTTAAATAAAGGCACTTTTCAGCGTCAATGACGGCTTTTCTGGGAACTGCTTGTGGGAATGGAATGTAAATCGCTTGTCGGAAACCGATTCCCTCTTCAAACTCATTGGGAATCTTTTTCATTGGACATTTTTCGCTACACGCTCCACACCCCGTGCATGCATCCCAATCAACGTATTTGGCCTTTTTAAGTACTTTTACATTAAAGTCTCCCGCCTTTCCTGAAACTTCTTGTACTTCTGAATAAGCAAGTAGCTCAATGTTAGGATGTCGAGAACATTCAACCATTTTTGGAGCTAAAATACAAATACTACAATCCAAAGTTGGAAACGTCTTATCAAGCTGCGCCATACGACCTCCTACGGAGGAAGTCTTTTCCACCAGTATTACCTTGTACCCCTGTTCAGCTAAGGTGAGACTTGCTTCGATACCGCTAATCCCACCGCCTATTACCATTATATTACTACTTGTCATAACATTTCATTTTTTTTTGTTTGTTGTTTTTTTTTGATATAATTTAAGTTTTAAATTATCAAATTTAGATTAGTTTTCTAAATTAACAATCGCTTTTGAAAATTTTTTTTTTAATTACAAAAAATTTCATACCTTAGTTTTATTTTTATGACTTTTTTACATATAAATGTTTCGTGATATTGACTTTTTCGGTAATTTGTGATCGATTTTAGTCAAAAAGAATTTTTTTCCGATCGTTCGATTTTATGAAAAAAATAAAAAAATGTAATAAAAGGGATGAATGGTTAGTAAATCCATTAATCTAAGAATTTGACTTTTTTGGGCAATTTCCTTATTCTAGAGTAATGATTTGAATACTATAAAACTACAATTTGATATGAGGAGTAGTTCAATTTAAATCTGTAACATGTCTTTTCACGATTATTAAGATGTAAAGCATCCATGCTATCAAACCAATATGCAGTATATCGTTTTCTGAAAACCAAACACCGTTTTCCCATAAGGTTTCAGTTATTCCCAGGACTAGGTATACATAATATAATGCCAAGATAACTATCAAGGAGACCCATACTCCTAAGAGCGCGAGATCCATTTTATTTTTATTTTGATAATATCTCCAACTGTTCATGATGAAAAAGAGCAATATATTGGGAGCAAAGAATATGAGCATTAACTCAAATGAAATTAAGAACTCGATAGGAATCAAAGCGCCGATTAAGGTTAGAAGAATATATAATACCATGTTAAAAAATGCATATGCCGATATTACTCTACGCCATTTATCCGTGGCGCAAGAACGTGCTTGAGCCATCATCATGGCATTCACGCTTCCAGCAGAAAAGATGAGATAAACTACTTCCCACCAGCTGGTCCAGAGGCAGAATATTCTTCCAGCACATTTGAGTTCGTAACTGAATGCTTGATAGCTGGTTCCTGCAAATAGAGCGCCTGCGCCCCATAATAGGAGCGCGATCCCCCACCAGAGTCGGGATTTGTGTCCATCTCTGATTCGGATGATGTAGGATCCTATGCCTATTGTCATAACACCCAGGAAGTAAACAAAAAAGGTTGAAGTGGGCTGGACAAAAATTACGATGGTCGAAAAAATATTTAATTCTAAATATGGTTGCATGGCAAGCCATTCACCCGGCGTTGTTGGCGGGCTGTAAAGGATTTCTTCAAATCTATTAAAAACCATAATGATTATAAAAATCATGAGTAAAGCGACAATACATGTGGCATATTTTAATAGCTTAAGGTTCTTCTCTACTAATTTCGGCATGATATAAAATAGTATATTTCAACAAAAAAAAGCATTTGTATAAATTTATTAACAAGTTCGTTTAATATGGAGATAGAGAACTATTGAAACAAAAAGGAAAGTAGGTGTCGTGCGATTAAAATAGTAATTACAGGTGGGTTACAGAGCGGAAAGTCGAGTTTTGTAAAATTTTTGGACGAAAAAGCAATGAATATTGAAGCCCAAGGGCAAGATAAGAAGTTCTATACCGTTGGGATGGACCTGGCGACGTTACAAATGGACGCCTTTGATGTGTTTATATTTGGCACGCCTGGACTCGTGAGATTCAAGATAATGCGAGACGTAATCGTGAGCGGCGTTGATGGGATCGTCTTTTTATTTGACGTGGCAAATCCCGACTCTGATAAGGAAGCTATAACAATTTTAGAAGAAATTCAGAAGCTCATAAAGCACGACACGCCGATTGCTTATTGCGGTAATAAACAAGATTTAAAATCAGTTAACGAGAAAGAAATTCAAAAGCGATTCAAGCTAAAAGACGATGCGAAAATCTTTCTCACGAGCGCTACAACTGGAAAGAACGTTAAAGAGTGTTTAAAATATATTGTTAACGAAATCTTTGACAAGCATAAAGATACACTTGAAATCATGCGAAATTACGAAACTGACATCAAGGGATTATCCGCCAAGCTTAAAAAGAACAAGGAAGAAATGCGTGACCTTCTAAACGGGTTTGAAGTCAAGCGTTTTATAGAAATCGACCGCCCTAACAAGAGTTATAAAGTCAGGGAAGGTTTGAAGAACATTTAAATGCAACTGCTTTTTTTCATAGACACCATACTAATTTTAAATTCTCGTATTACTTTTATCAATTAATTGAGATTATTTTTTTAATCTAGAATTAATTAACTTGTATTAGAGATCAACATACACATAATAGGGAGAAGAATACTTAAATTGTCAGATACTCGCTCGGAAGATACGCTCATTTTCAATGGTCTAACCCCAGGGGTTACCGATTTTGCAATAGTTTACGACGCGCTCAAGGAATTTTTAGAAAAAAAGCAATCAATGGACCACAGCGACAGGTTTAACGTGATACTATTTCAAGAAGACGGGCCAAACTATTTAGAAGATTTCACTCTAAATCCCGATAACGTGCTTATCGCACTGAGGTCTTTAGAACCAATGTTAGCGAGGGCAAATATTGCTGGAGGGATAATGGTTGCCATTACCTTCATCATCGATGTATTTAAAAAAATTTCCGACAAGTGTTTTCGCTTGATCATTCTCACTGACGAAGGATCTTATAAAATTCCAGAACAATATGTTCCAGTTTTAGAGAATTTAATCGATCAAGTAAAAGACATGCCTTTCATAATTGATATCATACGAGTAAGAATTAACGATCCCGTCGAAGATCTCAAATTATTGGACTTGGTAAGAAGGACAAGCGGTAATCTCCACGAAATTTTTGAGGTTCGCGATCTCCTTTCAGTGTTAGACAACCTTGCAGAAAAAAGGAGTTTTTCTTCCTTCTCCTTGTACGACGACGATATTAGCACTGAAATAAAATATGAAAATTATCCCTTTTTTGAAAATTTGGCTGCTGATCCAATCCTATTAGCCGCCACAGGTACTTGTTCAATATGTTTCAAGCAGAGTAATGTGGATTTGGTTCAATGTCCGAGCTGCGAGACAATCGCTCATAAAAGTTGTTGGGCTCAGTGGGCTAAAACCTCCAATATCGGAATTTTTAACCTATTTAGATGCCACAATTGCTTTAACTTGATCAAGCTCGATAAAGACTACGTGCAGATGGTACAATCTGGACAGGTACCTTCGATTGAAGAAATCCACGTTGAAGTTGTCGATTTACAAGAATTCCAAGAGAGTTTAGAAACTACAGAAGGTCCTAAAATAATATCGGTTGAAGATCCAATGGCAATCTTCTATAGAGGATTAGATGACGATGTCATAGTCGTGAAGGACGACGATTAGCGAATTCACCTCAAGTTCGATATCATGGTTTTTACAAACTACTTGTTATTAATGAATTGTAATCACCTCTCCTAGGATTCAATTTTCAAGAAAATGCAAAAATAGATGCATTGAAAAAAGCTAAACATATTATTATTCTATCATATTGTTTTTTGTTTTGAGATACACAATAAAGGTTGGATGGATTTGTACTTCGACAAGAAAAAACTCAAATTTTTATTAAAATGGTTCAATCAAGAAGTGGGAGAGGAATTGATTGCCGCTTTAATCGTAGATAGGACGGGATTAATAGTCGATTTTATAACGAAAATTCCTGAAAAAACGGGAGAGAAGAAGTTTATTGGAGCATTTAGTGCATTGGCTGATTTAATCCTTAAAAAAATCACGGCAGACTTTGACTTGGGCACTTTTGGGGCGGGAACATTTGATACTGACCAATATCGATTCATATTTTGCGAAGCGGGGCCTGAATTAGTGTTTGTTACAGTACTGACCGCACTCGCACAGATTGATCCATACTTTCCTTACACTTTCTTAGCGGCAGAGAAAGTTGCACGCATCTTTGACGGACGCCCAGTAAGTCCCGTCATTCCAAAAATTCAAACGGATATTGGCACCCAGAGATTAGATCGTAAGATCGACACGCTCCAGAAGATCAAGCTACATTCAGATAGTTTCGTGTGTAAATTGAGCTTGATCGGAGATGGAGGCGTTGGAAAAACGAGTATTGTCCAGCGATATGTTCACGATTTATTTGAGGGGGATTACAAAGCTACGATTGGTACAGACATTACTAAGAAGGAATGCCACTTCGAAGGGTTATCAAAATCCACGGTACGATTCATCATTTGGGACATTGCGGGACAGCCCCAATTCAAGCGAATTCGTCCTGCCTATCTAGCAGACTCGGGAGCGATAATCATAGTTTACGACGTTGCTAATAGGGAGTCTTTTGAGAACGTGACCAAGGAATGGCACGAGGACATAAAGAAAGTCGCCTTGGACGACGCCTTGATAGTACTCGTAGGCAATAAAATGGATTTGGAAAATCGAATGGTTTCAACTGGTGAAGGACATAAACTTGCGCAAGAATTAGGCATGGCATACATCGAAACTTCTGCCAAAACGGGAGAAAATATCGAGGAAATTTTTCGCATGATTGGCCTTAAAATAATCGAAAAGTTCGTCGAGGCAGAAGAAGTTTCAAAAATCATCGTGGGGAAAAATAAATACTTTGTAACTGACGAGCAATTAAATATATTACTTAACTACATTCTCAAGCAGCGAGATTTTTGCATAAACGAGAGTGATTTAATAGAGTACGATAAATGTGTTGATATTATAGGGGAAATTAAAAAAAATAAGATAGATAATTAAAGCTCAAGCGGAGATATTAATTCCTTACCGCTTTTTT
The DNA here is from genome assembly GCA_016840695.1 of Promethearchaeota archaeon. Lineage (GTDB taxonomy): Archaea > Asgardarchaeota > Lokiarchaeia > Sigyniarchaeales > SOKP01 > FT1-020. Next base: position 1,673 of record JAEORV010000007.1, on the reverse strand, counting down.
CTTTAAGACCAGTTAAATCCTTGCGTTGCTTGTTCAATATTTCCCAGAAAAACTGAGGCATGTTCGCTTCCTTCTTGAAGTTGTTCTCTATTCTATCGAGTTTTGCGAGAAGTTTCGAGATCCTCATTTCAAATTGCTTAATATATTCTTCTTCAGTATAATCTTCATCGAGATATAGCTTGAATAGCTCCTTTAGATCGTTGTATTTTGGAATGAGCCCTATTGGCGTTTGAATTGCATCATATTCGCCGTAGAATCGAGCTTCTGACCACATTACCCAGACGAGTTTATCAAGCATTCCGTTCAAGTACTTTCCCTCTTGACTTTTCAAGAAATAATTAGTAGCAAACACTTTAGGGGGATGTTTCAAGCTTTTTCCAAATTTCTGGTGGTTTTCCAGATAAATATTTAAAGGTACTACAACAAAGTCTAGGTTCGCCATCGGACTGGATTTTCTCACGCCTTCAGCACCGAGCGTTTGTGCTGTGGTTTCTGACTCGATTGCAGCACCTAAAAAGACGCCGTGTTCCCAATCGAGACTTTCCAAGACGGGGGGCATGGTGTCGCTGTCTCGTCCTCCATAGAATATACAACTGATTGGAACGCCATCGGGGTTGTGAAGGTTGGGATCTGCGTTTGATAATTCCTCGATGCGTACCGTATAACGAGCATTAGGATGAGCGTGAGGTATTGCTTTTCCATCTTCGTCTTTTTTGCCTTCAAACCACTCCCCAGAAAAATTAAAACCATCTTTAGGATGATCTCTTCCCATTCCTATCCAATAAGGCATTCCTTCTTTCACGAGAACGTTGGAGAAGATGGTCTCTCTTGGGGTGGTGATGGTTTCGTAGATAACAGGGTCGCCTTTCGGATCGACATCCTTGATGATCCCAAACACGCCTCGTTCAATATTAACTGCGTGTGCATAACCATCTTCCCATTTTCGGAGGTATGCAATGTCATCTCCTACAATTGTTTGCCCGGGAAGCATTGCCGTGGAGGTTTTACCACACCCCGAAGGATACGCCCCTGATGCATATGAAACTCTATTTTTACCCTTTGGATGTATTCCTAATATGAAGTAATGCTCCGCCAACCAATCTTCGTTATTGGATTTATTAATTGCAAGGCGTAAAGCGAGTTTCTTTAAACCGAGAGAATTTCCAGCGTATTGATTATTTACCGTGAGCACGATGTCCTCCTTTAGATCCACATAGATTCTACGCTTGTCTAGATTTTTCGTGACTGGAGGGTCTCCTGTTAATTCTCCGCTTGAGTGGATGAACGAAAAGAACTTATCGGAGCCGTTTAACTTCTTAAATTCCTCATAACCGGCTCTATATAACAGATCTTCCGAGTGAGCGACGTAAAACGAGTCCGTGAGCTGAAGCGCAAGAATAGAAAACTTCGAGTTTTTTGGTCCCAAGCAAAAAAACCGAACCACGCACTCGTGACCGGCCATGGAACCATCCATGATCTCCAAGACCTCTTTCAAGCCCTCGTCGCGTTCAATGGTATTTATCCATGGACTGGCATATTCTCCCTTAGGAATTAACACGCGAGTGTTTACTTTATCTCTCGCCTGGTCGTGATTTGACATCGTGAAGAACCCATCGTAATGAATCGTGTGTCCTTCAGTAGCCATTTTAGCTTCTTCACCTATATCAATTACA
>JAEORV010000435.1 GCA_016840695.1 Promethearchaeota archaeon | reverse complement strand
AAAATTTAGTACAGGAAAAAGATGCTATTTATGCACGATTGCCTATTAATTTAACCTATACTGCTAATTATTTTGAAACAATAAAATTTTTAGATAGATTAGAAAATTTTCCTCGAATTGTAGATGTAAAAGATTTAAAACTTAACCCAGAAGCTGATAATAAAGAAACTGTAAATGTAAACATGAACATGTTTACCTACGTCTTAAGGAAAGGAACACAATAAATTGAGCAGGTTAAACCGTATTTTATTGGTCATCGTAATCATATTGGCTATAATAACTGCTATATTATGGTTTTTCCCTGATGTATTATCTTCATTATCTGAATTAAATCCATTTGGCGGAGAAGATATAGCTTCGACAACTATAGACAATTCAAATGTAGACGAAACCCGCTCAAACAATGCAACTCCTACCGGTAATGCTGTTGACACTATTGAGAGTAATAACCGGGAAGAAGAAGAAATTGAAGATGAACTAAGTCCGTTTGAAAAGGAAATAAGACAAAGACATGAAAGCTATCAGACAAAAGTCTATACTTATGAACCCTATCAGCCACCGGTAATGAGAAATCCATTTCAGAGAATGGTAAGCTCGGTCTATTTAGAGGAAGAAGAGGAAAAGATTGCAGGCGAGTTAGATTCCGAAGAAGATGTTCGTCGTTTTGTTCAACCGGAATTACCACCGGACACTAATTTTACCGGATTAATTTCAGCCGGCGATGAGCGCTTAGCTATACTGAAAATTGACAATGAAACATATATTGCCAAAGAAGGTGATATTATTTTAGAAAAATATTTAGTTAAATCGATTCAGGATGAAAAAGTAATTATCGATATTAACGGTTATGAGATTTCACTACAATTAGGAGGTGGGGAAGCAACCAATGATTGATCAAACGAAAAACAGGAAAAATAGAAAGAAAAGACCTGGCATGATGAAAGCATTAAATGGATTGCTTAAAATCCAAGTTTTAATATTTTTAATATCTTTATTATTTTTTGGTTTAGTTGATGTTTGCTTTGCCCAGGACAATGTAACTATCACCAATATCTGGTATAAAAAAGTGCCTAATTTTACCAGGGTTACTATTAAGGCAGACAAACCGATGGAAAACTTTGAATCAGTTTATATAGGTGACCCGGAGCGTATTGTTATTGACATTAATCAGGCAGATTATGATATAGATGAATTGGTTAAAAATACGCTCTTTTTAAATATGGGCTCTGTTAAACAGGTTAGATGTGGCCAGATCGAAGAAGACAAAGTACGATTTACAATAGATTTATTTCATAAGGTAGATTATGATATGGCACTTGATAGTACTGGTCAGTTGTTGCAAATAAATGTATATGACTATGATGAATTCCTTACTCCAGAAGAACAAATATATACTGTAGAACCTCTCAGTGCTGAAGAGATTAAGAAAATCAAGGAAAAGGAAGAAGAACAAGTACCTTCTATAGTCGATCAGGTAACAACTCCAATTACCTTGAATCTAAAGGAAACCGAAGTCGTTGATGCTATACGTACATTGTCCATGTTAAGTGGAGTCAATATTGTGGCAGATGATTCTGTTACCGGAAATATCACCCTTAATTTAAAAGATGTTACTTTTAAAGATGCATTAAATTGGATACTTAAATTAAAAAGACTTGACTATGCTCAGGTTGGGAATGCCTTGGTTATTGGAACTCCTGATATTATTGAAACTTACAAAAAAAGAATTACCAGCATTGTCCATCTGGAGAATGCTGATGTTGAGAATACGAAAAATGTTTTGGACAGTTATTTTGGTGAGGGAGATCATATTAAAATAACTCCCGATACTCGACTAAATTCCTTGATTGTAGAGGGGACAGTGGAGGCTGTTGCCAAAGCTGAAGAATTGATTGCAGAGATAGATACCAGCTTAATTACAAAGACATTTAAAATTGATAATGCTACCTTTATTGAGGAGGTAGAAGCAATTAGAAGTATGTTAGGAATTATTATACCTGATGAGAGTAGAATAATTATCGATAATCGTCAAAATGAAATTATTGTCAAGGGAAGTGCTGAAGAAATCGAAAATGCTGCAGTAATGATAGAAGGCCTGGATAAGCGTGCGCCCCAAATAATGATTGAATCTAAAATTGTAGAAATTTCACTTGATGCTGAAAAAGATTTGGGTATCTCTTGGAGTTCGGGCACTGAAACAGATGAATCTGGAAATCTTGTTCAAGGTCAGATTACTTTTGGCGAGCTTACTCTAGGCGGTTCTTTTGAAAGGCGGGGTCTAATACAGGCAAAATTAGATGCCCTGGAGAGGGAAGGAGAGACCAATATTTTATCAAATCCCAAAATATTAACTCTTGACGGTAAAGAGGCTATTATTCTATCAGGTTCAAAGATACCAATCCGAGAAATTACTGCTGATGGAATTGAGACCATTCGTTATCTTGATGTAGGATTAAATATGACGATTACCCCCAGATTGAGTATGGATGATAAGATAACCATGGACTGTGATATTAAGGTAGAGTCATTGGGAAGTGAACTGATTCAAGGATACCCGGTGATTAACTCAAGGCAGGAACAGGCTATTATACGTTCTCCATTAGGAGTTACCAATGTAATTGGTGGTCTTATAACATCTGAAGAAATAGAAACAATTAGAAAGATTCCTATATTAAGCGAAATACCGGTTATAGGTAAATTATTTAAATTCACCAATCATTCTAAAAAAAGAACTCAGATTGTTATACTGATTACCGCCCACCGGGTGGAATATTAAAATAGTATCGAGTCGTGAGTATCGAGTATGTATTACAAATACTGAAGAATAAGTGAAAGAGATTGCCATGACTGGCTAAAGCCGGTCTCGCAATGACAAAATTGTATATAGTATAATTATTGCGTATAACGTGAATACTGTAAGCACAAATGAAAGTAAAATAAGCATGAATATTGAAAATAAATTTAGTCGCTTCCTCTTTTTATGTCATTGCGAGGAACGTAGCGACTAACCAATTTCATGCAATTATAAAACA
>JAEORV010000434.1 GCA_016840695.1 Promethearchaeota archaeon | reverse complement strand
TTGTCAATAAACTTATTCTTTTGTAGTGACAATAGTATTACCATCCATGTCAATAACTATTGTATGTTCTTGCTGAGCAACAAGCGCATGAGTTCTTTCAATTAAAATGGGGTAATGATCAAGGATCTTTTTTCTTAAAAAAGAATCAATGGTCCTCTGAATCTTATTTTTTGGAACAATTTGATTATTCTCGAGAAATCGTGGAGAGAATGGTAAACGACCACAATAATTTTCGATTTTATTCATGTAATTTTGCTCTTCGTAGCCCATATTTTTTTTATTTTTCTTGACAAACCTATAAATATAAGATTGTTTTCCATTCATCACGGTACCGGCTCCCGATGTGGAGAAAGGTTCGCACGCATATGCGTCACCAGGTTTTAGAGTTTCAGCATGGCGTTTTTCTTTATAATTAGGAATGAATGGTCCAGCGTGTAAATTAAATTGTTTTAATTCGTGACCTCCCAGGTTTGTTATGGGTTTTAATCCACGAATGATGATTTTTTCAGCAATAACCTCTCCTAATTCGTATAATCTTGTTCCAGGTTTAAATAACTCAATTGCAGCTTCAAGACCTTCTGCAGCAGCATCTATATAGTTTTGAAGGTTTGAATCTTCGCCTAAATTTATTGTAAATGCAGAATCAGCGATATAACCATTAACATGAGAGCCTAAATCAATTTTCAACAATCCTTCTTCAGGAACAACGGTGGTGTCATCAATGGGAGGGCTATAATGAGCAGCAACTTCGTTTAGAGACATGTTTATAGGAAAAGATAATTTTGCACCGTTATTCACAATTTCAGTTTCACACTGATTAGCAATATCTAAAAATAGTGCTCCGGGTTTTACGATTTTTTTAGCTAATTTTCTAGCTGCAATTACGGCTTTCCCAGCTTTTTTATACGATTCAAGAATCGGTTCAAAATTTTCAGTCATTTTTGGATATAAAATTCGTTATATTTCATGATATAATAATTATTCATATGCTCCTTTGTTTTTAAAGGTTAAAGCGAAAAATATTTTTAGAATTGAACACGTATCCATATAGAAATAGTATAAAAATCATCACTATCGTGGAATTGATAAAAATGAAGGAATATTCATGTGGCTCGTTGAGAGGCTCTGACGAAGGTAAAAGATTAACTGTATCGGGATGGGTACATGCAATTCGTGATCATGGAAATACCTATTTTATAGACCTGAGAGATTGGGAAGGTTTAATCCAAATAGTTACAAAAAGGGATGAAATAAATGAGGACCTTAACGAAAGAATAAGGGCTATAAATCGAGAATCTGTAATAGAAATAACGGGAATGGTTAAAAAGCGTCCAGAGGGAACCGAAAATAAAAAAATGCCAACTGGTGAGGTTGAGGTTGAAATCGAAGAGCTTAAGATCTTAAACTCAGCACAACCACTTCCATACCACTTTAAAGACATGCATAAAGCATCGATCCCCATCAGGTTAAAATACAGGTATTTAGACTTGCGCCACCCTAAACTCCAAGAAAACATTAAAACGCGGGCAAGAATTACCTCTGAAACCCGAAAATTCCTAGATTCTCAAGGATTTTTTGAGATTGAAACACCAATGTTAACAAAAAGCACGCCTGAAGGAGCAAGAGACTATTTAGTACCAAGCAGGGTTCACAAAGGTAAATTTTATGCATTACCTCAATCACCACAACTGTTCAAGCAAATGTTAATGGTGTCTGGATTTGAAAAATATTATCAAATTGCACGATGTTTCCGGGACGAGGACTTAAGACCCGAAAGACAACCTGAATTCACGCAAATAGACTTAGAGATGTCCTTTATCACTCAAGAGGATATAATAAATGTAGTTGAGGGTTTACTGAGGCATTTATTTAAGGAAATAAAAGACTTGGATATTATGAGTCCCTTTCCAAGGATGACGTTTTACGAAGCAATGAACCGTTATGGTTCGGATAAACCTGATACTCGATTTGGATTAGAGCTTGTTGATATCACCGACTTAATCCCTGAGGGGATCTCCATTTTTAAAGAGGTTTATGAAACAAATGGGATCATGAGTGCTATTAATATAAAAGGAAAAGGAGATATATCCCCCAAAGCGTTTAATAAGTGGAAATCTTACGTACAAAAATTCAAAACAAAAGAACTTGCGAATATTAAAATTATTGATGGTGAAGCTAAATCTCCTTTAACCAAATACTTACCCGATGATGTAATGAAAAGCATTATCGAAAGGCTTGATGGAAAAGACGGAGATTTAATTGTTCTCGCAGGTGGAAAAAACACGAATATCTGGCGAGGTCTAGGTGAATTAAGATTAAAACTAGCGAGTGACATGAATCTAATTCCAGAAGGTCAATTTAACTTCTTATGGGTTGTAGATTTTCCATCATTCGAATGGAGTGAGGAAGATAAGAGATGGACAGCCATGCATCACCCCTTTACTTCATGTAAGAAGGAGTTCTTGGATACATTTGATAAAAATCCAGGAGAAGTGCTAGCAAATGCATATGATGTCGTTCTAAATGGCTATGAAATTGGAGGAGGGAGCATACGTATTCACGATCCCGAAGTGCAAGAGAGAGTATTTAAGGTATTAGGAATCCCTCCAGAAATTGCTGAGCAGAACTTTTCATTTCTAATTGAAGCATTTAAATATGGAGCGCCACCTCATGGGGGTTTAGCGATTGGACTGGATCGCTTAGTAATGGTAATGGTTGATGAACCAGGTATTCGAGAAGTGATTGCATTTCCAAAAACAAAAATGGCAGTACTTCCATTAGGAGATGCTCCAAATCTTGTAACAGATGAGCAATTAGATGTCTTAGGTATTGAGCTTAAACCAGAAGTAAAACTAATGCTCGAAAAGAAGAAAGAAAATCCAAATAATTAATCCATTTATAACAATTTTTAAAAATAATTTAGATACTATCTAAAGTATGGGAAAATTATTCTGGAATGGAAAAGCTGAGAGCGTTGAAAAGCCTGAAAAGCTTATACTCCAGAATAAAGTAGCATTTTCCATAATGGAAAAA
>JAEORV010000433.1 GCA_016840695.1 Promethearchaeota archaeon | reverse complement strand
CTTTATGATAAAACTCTAATTTTCTACGTTTATTCTTTTTACTAATATAAATTCTATGAAAAATAATTTATAATAAGGCATGCCTAACATTTAAATATATTAAATGCTTTTTATATAATGAAGACATAGAAAAAATCAAAAATTAATAAGTGATAATGAATGATTGATATCATGTCAAAAGATTCCTTGAAAGAAAAACATCCTTTCGCTGGAGTTCCTTTAACTAAATGTTTATCAGAATGTGAAATAGGAGAAGAACTCTTGGTTATTAGCGTGGATGCTGGAAAAAAGGCAAAAAATCGCCTTGCTAACTTAGGAATCGTCCCAGGAGTAAAAATTACTAAAAATAAAGCAGCTCCATTTCAGGGTCCTGTAGAAATAATTGTTAAAGGCACCTCTTTAGTATTAGGGAGAGGTTTAGCTGAAAAAATAAGAGTTAGATGCAAGGGCTCTTGTACCAATACTACTTAATTTAAGTTAAAAAACATTTATTATGTAAAATTGATCACTAATATACTAAACTTTAGATATTTAATATTATTAAAATAGATTAGAAAATGAGAAGTCATGGAATAAAAGAAAGGCATGAGCATAAGTATAAGAGAAATCTAAAGCATCGTGTTTCAAAAAGAAATAGAATGCATGGGCATAAAAGAATTATAAAGCATCATATTTCAAAAAAAATTGAAATGCAAAATGATGGAAGCTATAAAGATACCATCAATATCGCTCTAGCAGGCAATCCAAATGTTGGAAAATCGGTTATTTTTAACCAACTCACGGGTCTTTCACAAACAATTGGAAATTGGCCGGGGAAAACTGTAGAAAGAATGGAAGGTCATTTAGATTTCTTGGGATATCATTTTAATCTAGTAGACTTGCCTGGAATTTATTCATTATCAACTTTTTCACTCGAAGAAATCGTTAGTCGAGAATATATCATTTCAGACGAAGTAGATGTTATCATAAATGTTATTGATGGTACAAATCTTGAGAGAAATTTGTTCTTCACATTTCAGCTTCTTGAGTTGAAAGTACCAATGATAATAGCTATAAATCAAATGGATTTATTGCGCAAGAGAAAGATTGACCTAGATTTTAAAAAATTAGAAGAAATCTTTAAATTACCGGTTCTTCCAGTCGTGGCAGTCCATGGTATAGGCGTTCATCAATTGCTTGAAGAAGCAATAGAAATGGTTGTATATCGCCATCCACATTTTCATTATGATAGGAATAGATTCCCTGGGGGAAAACATCATTCTCATTCTTATTATAGGACTGAGCATGTACATAAAAAAGTTAAATATGGTACTTTTCTAAAAAAAGAATTTAAATTTCCTGATTTAAATGATATCAGTTCTTATGGAAAAGAAGTTGAATCTAAAATCAGGCAATTAAATGGCATTATAAAAGCCCAAAAAAAACATTTATACAAGTATAATTACCCTTCCAGGTTTCTTTCAATAAAAGTATTAGAGAATGATGAAGAAATAAGTATATTCTTCGAAAAGAATGAAGAAACCCGAAGGATTATGATTTTAGCTCAGCAAATGCGAGAGCAACTAGAGAAACTTCACGGAGAAGACATAAACACTATTATTAGCTCTGAAATATATAATAACATTAATAAAATTGTACAACAGGTAGTTATAACTAAATCAGATGTAAAAATAGAAACTATTGCTGATAAATTAGATCATTTAACCACCCATTCGGTTTGGGGCTATGTGGTTTTAGCATTAGTACTTTTTGGGCTCTATTATATAACTTTTTCAATTGGAGATTACCTTGGTGGTTTAATAGACGATGGATATAACATCATTACCGAGGGTATTTATCAACTTTATGGTGAAGATACCGTTGCTGTAAAGATTCTATGGGATGGAGGAGTAGGTGGCTTTTTTGGAGCTGTAAGTGGAGTCCTCGTGTTGGTCGTTCCCTTTTTTCTATTAATCGAAATTCTTCAAGATTCGGGATATTTACCACGAGCAGCGTTCTTAATGGATAGATTTATGCATTCTATTGGTGTTCACGGGAAAACAATCATTCCAATGATTTTAGGGTTTGGTTGCAATGTTCCCGCTTGTGCGGGGTGTAGGATAATGGAAACAGAGCGGGAAAAGAAAATTTCGATCGCTTTAACATCCCTCGTCCCGTGCGGAGCAACAATGACCGTTGTATTGGGTTTAGTTGGGCGCTATTTAGGAATGGACTGGGTTCTCGTTTTATTTGCTATTAATTTCTTGGTATTAATCATTGTTGGAAAATTTTTAAACAAGAGTATGCCTGGAGAATGCACGGAATTAATAATGGAAATGCACGAATATCGAGTTCCTAATTATGAGGTCATTTTAAAGCAAACTTGGGTAAGAACAAAAGAGTTTATTTTTAAAGCTTTGCCCATAATCATAGTTCTTGGCATATTTCTAGAGATCCTGGTCATTTTTAACGCTTTAGATCCCATAAACGCGCTTATTTCCCCGATAACGGTATTCTGGTTAGGCTTGCCCGCAATCACTGGCGTTTTTTTAATTTATGGTATATTGCGCAAGGAATTAACACTCGTTCTCTTAGGGCTCCTTGCTGGTGACTTATCCCTTTTATTAACTGATATACAAATGTTTGTTTTTAGTCTCGTGACGATGCTTTACATTCCATGTTTTGCAACAATTATCGTTATTGCCAAACAAACGAATTGGAAATACGCCCTCCAAATATCTCTATTAGAAATTGTCCTTGCTTTACTCATCGGTGGTTTGATTAATTGGGGGTATGTTTTATTCACGATTTTTTAATTTATTTTCTTCGAATAAACCTACTATATTTAAATTCATGTCCACATACTCTTAATCATATCCCATTACTTTAAAAAAAAATGAAAGTACGTATTACAACACCGTGTAGAATTCATCTATCGCTTATTGATGAAAACGGATATACAGGGAGAGTTGATGGTGGTATTGGTCTCATGTTAGACCAACCTAATGTAGTTTTTGAAGCATCTAATTCTGCTGATGAATTTCAGATTGAATGT
>JAEORV010000432.1 GCA_016840695.1 Promethearchaeota archaeon | reverse complement strand
TGAAAATTTGAAGCAGGGTAAGAATATTTTAGCGATTGAAGCATACGACTATGAAGGATTTAAGGGAGCAATAAACTTATATGGAGAATGTATTTTAAAAGACGGCTCAATCCAGGAAATCCTTAGTGATAGTTCTTGGATTTGTTATTGCGACGAGATATTTGAAACAAACGACTGGTTGAAACTGGAATTTGACGAATCAACTTGGATCCCCGTGTTATCTCATGGATCGCCGCCTAATTTAAATGGAGACATTAATAAACCAAATTTGTTAAAAGGAGAAAGATCGGTCACTCAAGATTATTTTGGCATATTAAATGACATGGGAAATTTCATTCCCAGGAAATTAGTTTCGAGAGCAGTAAAATTATTAAAACCATTTGGATGAATGATAAATAATGGACGACATGAAAGATATATTAGAAGAATTAATGGACGAGAAAATATCAATTGAAGAAGCTGAAAAGTTCTTAAAGGCTAAATTAATTGAAGATGTAGGAGACCTGGCTAAATTAGACGTGTTCCGAAAAACCAGGACGGGCGTTCCTGAAGTAATTTATGCACAAAGTAAGAACGCTCAAATGGTATTAGATATTATTAAATCCTTTTTGAAAAGCAAGAAATTCGCAATTATTTCTCGATATAACGAAGAACAAGTAGAAATTATAATAAAAACATTCCAGAATAATGATTATGATGTCAGCATAAATAATTTAGGGAAAATAATCGTGGTTAAGGAGAAATCGTTTGATTTTGAGAAAAGAAACGGCGTGGTTGGAATCATTACCGCAGGAACTTCTGACATTCCCATTGCTGAAGAGGCTAAAGAGATCTTGAAGGCAATGGGGTGCGAAATCATGGCGAGTTACGATGTAGGCATTGCAGGCGTCCATCGAATCTTCTCACCCTTGAGTAATATGATAAAGAAGGGGGTACACGTTATTATCGTCTGCGCAGGAATGGAAGGAACCCTTCCTGGAGTTGTAGCATCTCTTGTTGATGTTCCTGTAATAGGCGTGCCCATCTCTAGCGGGTATGGTCTTGGAGCAAACGGTAAAGGGGCCTTAATCACGATGTTACAGTCGTGTTCGCCCGGATTAGTGGTAGTTAATATTGATAATGGGTTTGGCGCTGGCGCTTCAGCGGCATTGATAGCAAATAAGATGGCAAAATAATTACAAAAAATTAATATTTCGTATAGTAGGAACATCGATTTTTGTCATTATTCGTTATGTTAACACATAACTATTCAAAATAACTCATCTTTATATTCTCAGTGCCTATTTTTAATATAGAGAGGTATTTTGAACATGGGCAATCGTCTTTCACCTATAGATCTTAATGGATTATTGAATGAAATTTCTTCCAGAGATATAGATGAAAACACTTTAAATGCCATTATGAAAGTCCTCTATCATGTTCATAAGGAAGTAGTTACTTCTCAAAAAGGATTAACGATTAAACTCAACCTAACCGCCGATGAAATCAATACTGCTTTTGAATATTTAACTAAGAGGGGATTTGTGGAACTTACAATTGTTAATAACGTAAATATATATAGCTTATCAGATAAAACAAAGGAAGATTTTAACGACGTTCTCAAGGATTTACACCTTTACAAGCAGTTCCAGCATTTAATATCCAATATTGAAAGCGAAACTCCCGTAGTAGGATTCCCTACAGATGAGAGCATCCCTTCCTTTATCGGATGTTTTATAGCAGATAAAGCGGGTAAAACCTTGCTAACTTTTGAATTGTATGATGGAGCACTCGAATCTTTTATTAAAAGACCGCCAGATATTCGTATTCCCCCTGAAGATGATGGTGGTCCTGGAGAATTTGATATTGAACTAGTTCCAATGTTTGTAAGCGCTTTAGAAAAATTTTCCCGAGAAATTAACATGCAAGAACTCTCTGAATTAAAGATAACTGGAATAAATCTAAAAATGCAAACGTTCAGTTATGAAAAATATACTGTTACCTTCTTTGTCAATCCAAGCGTGAATATAAAGCCAATTGAAAATAAAGTTAGGGATTATTTTCAAATTCTATTTAGTAAATACAAGGAGGAATTCGAAGTTTCGCTAAGAACAGGATTTGTTGATAACATCGCTCATTTAAACGAATTGGGTCAAGAAATGTTGAAGGAACTCAACAAATACGTGTACTTGGTGGAATTTAAAAACATCGTTCGTAATTTAGACGAATATGATCAAACCCACGCCAAGCATGTTTACGAAGAATTGAATAAATTACAGGATGAATGCCTTTCAAAATTTTCCCTTATGATTGAAAAGATTAAAAAATTGAAAATCTACGCGTTAAAAACAATGTTAAACGATGATCTCGAGGAACTTAAAGAAATCATAAACAAAATGCAGGTTATAAACTCTAAACTGAATTCTCTTTAATCGTCGATCATTCTTTCATGTCCTTTTGGGCATGTTCCAACCGTGCAATCATAAAAGCCGTCGTCGAATTCTTGGATTGGATTGTAATGATCCCAACAATAGATTTTATCGCATTCAGGACAATAAGCATAGATTCCTTCGCACGAAGGATGGTCGTCAACGATTGAATGAACGCTTGCCAAATCCCCTTTTTCTAACAGTTTAAATATTCTTTCAGCGTCTTTTACACTTAAAGCAACTTCATGGGTTATTCCTCTATAGATTAGAGATTCTGTTTTAGTGTATGTCCATGTTCCAAGCCTAAATACAACAGCCACTTTCCCACATAAAGAACAACGCAGGTTATACTCGCTTTCAGATACCTTTTCTACTTGTTCCACCTTGTCTTGTATTTCTATTACAGGCATTATATCTTTGTACATGTTAAACATTGGATTATAACAATTTTCAAATGCTTTTTTAGCTTGACTTATGAGCATGGATGCTTTTTCCTCGTTTAATGCTTCTAATTCGCTTATGGATTTCGCTAGAAAACTTTTAGCAGTATATAAAAAGCCCTTTAAAGAATCTCCATATTGCTTTTTCCCCTTTGAAACGCTAGATAACATTTCCCAGGCTCCAACAAT
>JAEORV010000431.1 GCA_016840695.1 Promethearchaeota archaeon | reverse complement strand
CGCTTTATTTGTTCGTCAGACATTATGTCTGTACACGGAATTTCACCTGGAGTGTAATCTGCATGTGTTGTTCCGAGGCATGGTATGGGCTTGCGAGCTTGTGCCCAAGAAGTTGCATAGGGGGAATGTGTATGCACCACGCCACCAATCTCCGGAAAATGCTTGTATAATTCGAGATGCGTCTTCGTATCTGAGGAAGGCCTTAAATCCCCTTCAAGTATTTTATTATCTAAATCGATTAAAACTATCATGTCTGATGTTAGTTCTTCGTAGGACACTCCGCTTGGTTTTATTGCAACAATTCCTTTTTCACGATCAATTCCGCTAACATTTCCAAATGTGTAAACTACAAGTTGGTGTTTATCTAACTCGAGATTGGCTTTCCATACTCTTTCTTTTAATTCTTTAATAGATACCATTTTTCTACCTTTTAATTAAATTCATTATATCTTCTTCAACATATTTACCTAATTTCAAATATCTTTTGTAGATTAATTCATACTTCTTAGCATTTTCAAGAATAGGCAGATACTCTTTTATAAATCCACTATTCATGTGTTTTTGAGCTTCTTCAATAGAATTATATATGCCCGCTGCTGTTGCAGCACACATTGCCGCACCTAATGCACAAACTTCGTCTGATCCGCAAAGCTTTATTGGCATGTTCAAGACATCTGCTAACACTTGCATTATAAAATCAGATTTCTTAACAACTCCACCAATTCCTATAACTTGTTTTATAGAAACTCCTTGAGATATAAAGGATTCGTTGATAGCTCTAGCGCCAAAAGCTGTAGATTCTACTAACGCGCGGTAAATTCGAGGCGCATTTGATCCAAGGTTTAGTCCAAATATAGCACCTTTAAGGTTTTGATTTGCTATGGGCGTTCTCCTTCCATTAAACCAATCAACCGCAATAATACCAGATTCCTCAATAGGGATTTTTCGAGCCTCTACCTCAAGAGCCGGAATGATGTTTTCTTCGAGTTGATTCGTAAGCTTTTCGTCATTTAATAAATGCTTTAAAGGCCATACTAACAATGATTTAAACCAAGCATAAACGTCACCAAAAGAAGATTGTCCTGCTTCAAGACCAATCATATTAGGAATGACGGAGCCGTCAACTTGGCCACAAATACCGCTTATTAATTTATCTTCTATTTCTTCCTTCGAGGCAACAAGAATGTCGCACGTGGAAGTTCCAATTATTTTCACGAGTGCATATGGCTCTATTCCCGCACCCACGGCACCCATGTGAGCGTCAAAAGAACCCGTTCCAATTACAACATCTTCACTAAGCCCGAGTTTTTGCGCCCATTCTGGTGACAGAGTACCCGCCTTCACATCTGCGGTACAGGTCTCAATATATAATCTTGATTTAAAGCCTTTTAAGAGAGGGTCGATTTTAACCAGGAACTCTTCATCGGGTAAACCTCCCCATGATTCATGCCACATTGCTTTATGTCCTGCTGAACATCGCCCCCTTTTAACTGTTGAAATATCGTTGCTTCCAGTAAGAAAGGCGGGAATCCAATCACAGAGTTCAATTGCGGAGTAGGCTACGTTTCGGACTTTTTCGTCTTCCCTGAATACATGTAAGATCTTAGCCCAAAACCATTCGCTTGAATAGACGCCGCCCTCGTATTTAGTAAAATCCTCTCCTCCCCATGTTTTAGCAACTTTATTAATTTCTGCCGTTTCCTTTACAGATGTATGATCTTTCCACAAAATAAACATGGCATTCGGGTTGTCTTTAAATTCTGGTAGAAGTGATAAGGGAGTGCCGTTCATGTCAGTCAGACAAGGGGTAGAACCCGTAGTATCGACAGATATCGCCTTTATATTATCCTTTACACTCGCAGGAACCTTGTTCAAGCAGTTTTTAATGCTCTCCTCTAACCCTTCCATGTAATCGAGAGGATGGTGCCTAAATTGATTCTTTTCAGAAACACAATATTTACCCTGCGCCCATCTCGAGTAAACAACTACATCCGTAGCGATTTCTTCTCCATTTTTAGCATTTACGATTAACGTTCGTAGCGAGTCCGTGCCGAAATCTATTCCTATCACGTAATTACTTTCTGCCATGATTAATCTATTTTTTCGAGTCTTTACTTAAAAAAAAACCTTTCGAAATATCCTATCAAAGATCCATCAATGATTCTCCGCAATGTGGGCAATATTTTCTTAGAACCTTGAGATTTTTACCACAGAAAGGACAGAAATATAAACCTTCTTGCTGAAATTCGCTTGGAGAGACAGGGATTTTCTCAGAGTAATATTCACTCTGATAATTTTGTCGTTCCTCGGGAGTGGGGTAGTAATATTCTTGATAATATTGTGAACGAGCAGGAGTTCTTTGTTTTCCTCTTTGACTTAGAATAAGTCCAACAATTACGATTAAACTAACAGCCATGATAATCATAAAAATTATGAAAGCAAGTATAGGATCGAAAGCTGGAGAGGCGGGACTAATAGATACAAGGAAATAATATTCGTCTGAACCCCCTTCACTATCGTATGCAGTAACATAGAACACACCAAGATATCCATTGTAGTAGTTAGCCACGGTAGAGACGGGTGTATTACCACTTATGGTAGAAAAATCCATAGTTAGTGGAATAGTAAAGGAACCTGCGTGCTCATCCGAAATAACCGAAAGTTCAGATACAGCGTAAGAACTTGGAGGTAATAACACTATGTAATTATTAAAATTGTAAGTAATTATGGCACAAATAAATATGTTAACAAACACCCTCATTTCAGAAGTTTTATTTTCATTTGGATCGTTGACATCAACATTGAACCTTATGGTAGCTAATTGAGAACTTGGGAAATAGAGAAGTCCACCAGTGTCTTCGTCTCGTGTGTCGGAGAATGGTACATTGCCTAATCCATAATTAAATGTGGAACTTGAGTCGCTTATCTGAGGATCATTATTGTTTATTATAAACATAACTCTCCATGAATAAGGATTTATATAATTATCAGCACTTTCAGGTACAATATAAGTAATTGCGTATCCAGAAGGATCATTATCC
>JAEORV010000430.1 GCA_016840695.1 Promethearchaeota archaeon | reverse complement strand
TTGATTCAATTGCTTTTTCATATTCATTAGGATGTAGGAATTTTAAAATATTCTTTCCTATTCCATCCTCATGTGTGTATCCTAAAACTCTAAAAATCGTCGGTTCATTAAAGTATTCTATTTTAAATCGATCGTCGAGCATTATAATGAAATCCATGGCATTATCCATTATTAAACGATATTTTTCCTCAGATTCCCTTAATTTTTGCTCGTTTGTTTTTCTTTCTGAAATATCCCTCCCTATAATAAACATCTTATCCATTCCACTCTTACTTTGGAATATATGACCCCTTATATCAACCCATACAAATTCACCATCAACTCGCTTTACTCTTGCTGTCACACGCCCCTCTCTTTTTTCAAAAATATCATTTAATTCTTCAAACACATGTTCTATATCATCGGGATGAATAAAGTCTGGAGCGACCTTTCCGAGTAAATCACTTTTAGTGTAACCTAATGTTTTCCCGTGAGCTTCTTGATTTAACCACTCAAATTCATACTTATCGTTAAGAATCATTATTAAATCGTCCGCATCATTAAACATAAAACTGAGTATATCCTTTAATTGGATGGATTTATCGCCATCATCGTATATATTCAATGCGGTCACTTCTTAACTTTTTTGTCTATCTAATGCAAAATCCCCTATATATTTCTTATCACAAATTCTCATATAAATGATTATCGGTTTTCTTTTCGCTAAAAATTTTTCGACGAAAAAAGAAATATAAAGTAGGCTAAACTGTGTTTTATTATGAGTAAAATTTTGACAGATGTCTATCACGTAGGAGATTCAGGATGTTCCGTGTTTTTAGTTGATACACGGAGTAATGATGGCCTCGTGTTAATTGATGCAGGTATGAGTTTACTGATGATCCAAAGCATATACAAATTTGGATTAAATGCGAGCGACATCGATCATTGCATTCTAACTCATTTTCACATCGATCACATAGCTGCATGCTCCGATCTTAAAAGATTAAACAAGCATGTCAAGTTTTACGCACATAATTTAGATGCAGATGCCATTGAAGAGAGAGGACATGGTACTAAAACTGCAGCTTCTTGGTATGGAGTGGATTATAAACCAGTAAAATTAGAAATGAGATTTAAAGAAGAACTCGTAACTCTGAAATTTGGAGAATTAGAATTTCAATGTATTCATACGCCTGGCCATACACCAGGCTCTATCTCCGTTTTGGTTGAGATAGAGGGCAAGAAGATATTGTTTGGCCAAGACATACACGGTCCTTTTATGAAAAGCTTTGGCTCTGATCTTAATGCATACCAAGATTCCATGAAAAAATTGTTGGATTTGAAAGCAGATATTTTATGTGAGGGGCATTTTGGAGTTTTCCAGCCTGCTGAAACCGTACATCGATATATTAAAGGTTACATGGAAAGAAACAAACCTTAACAACTGTGATTTAAAAACATATCTGCATATTAAATATATTAATATAGATGTTTTCTCATGAATATTATAACTAAAAATAACAATCATATAGAGATTAAAAAATGGCAACTCTTACTATTTTGGTCTTTTCTTACTATGGCATTTTTGTTTTATTAATGGTAATAATATCAATATTCCTAATAATTCAATTAGTTAAAACAGATAAAATCGCAAGACCCTTGTTGTTTAGCTTAGTTATATTTTTCCTTGCCTATGCTTTTGCTAATTTTTTTCTAACGCTGAGAAATGCTGAAATTCTTATCAATGGAAATCTAATTGTCTATGATCAAAAGGCAAATTCTTTTTTTACAAATATATGTGCTGTTATCGCACCCATGCTCTTAACATTTCAAGTAGAAAAGAGATTTTTATCAGAATTTAAGTTATTTTCGAAATATCATGTTTTTTTTATATTAAACTTGATTTCTTTTTGTATAATTATTACAATCGCAATATTCACTTTGTTCACTAATCCAATCTTGTTATTAGATCCCGCTTTTGCAACCGCTACTTTTGGAGCATTCATCCTTCCCTTTTTTTTCGTATCAAACATCTTTTTCATGGTAACATTTGCGTATTTATCGTTAAAATCTACGGGGAAATATAGGCTCTATACTTTCATAATTGGATTAGGATGGCTGATTAATCAAATGGGCAATCTCTTACATCAATTTGTGGATGCTTCTCTCCTAAATAATATTACTACAACCGTCTTTTTTCTGGCAAAATGGATTGGCACATTTATGACGGCATATGGATTTTATAAATTATATACGTTAAAGAATATTTAAAAAAGGTGAAAATATAAATTGGCAACTCAAACAATATTGGTCATAACGCATTATGGAATTTTCATTACATTATTTTCAATTATAGCCGCTTTTCTCTTGATTCAAATAAAAAGAGCAGAAAAGATTGCAAGACCTCTCCTTTTTAGCTTGTATATTTACTTTCTATTTTTAACCATCGCCAATGTTTTTCAAATGTTTAAATACATCGAAACATATGCACTTGGTCAACCTTATCTCTACGATCAAAAAGTGAGTTCTCTCATGCTCACATTTTTTGCTGCTGCGGCGCCTATATTATTAATTTTCCAAGTTGAGGATAAATTTCTAAGAGAGATAAAAATTTTCTCACGG
Organism: Promethearchaeota archaeon; assembly: GCA_016840695.1. Taxonomy (GTDB): domain Archaea; phylum Asgardarchaeota; class Lokiarchaeia; order Sigyniarchaeales; family SOKP01; genus FT1-020. The sequence continues at coordinate 446 of JAEORV010000430.1, read as the reverse complement.
TATCACGTGTTTTTTGCTATTAACGTGATTTCCCTAACCGTTATCATTATTTCAGCGATCATAATGGGAATTACCGACCCCACTTCCTTAATGAATGTTGGAGTAACCACGTTCGGACCCTATGTACTTCCGCTTCATATTGCCGTCCTAGTCTTTGTCATTGCCACGTTTGGATTGCTAGCGTTAAAATCTACAGGAAAATACCGAACTTATGCTTTCCTAATTGCATTAGGATGGACTATTAATCAGATTTTAAACGCTTTTCACCAATTCTTGCCTGGAGCGCTCCTAAACGACATTAGCACCACGATTATTTTCATTGGAAAGTACATCGGCATGATAGTAACGGCAGTCGGATTTTATAAACTGTATTCCCTACAGAAGTATTAAAATAATTTTTATTTTAATTTTACCCAAATTGGAGAAGACCACCCTCTCTCACCATC
>JAEORV010000429.1 GCA_016840695.1 Promethearchaeota archaeon | reverse complement strand
TCTTTGAAACAAGTTCATTCTCCGATCGGAGGAAGGAAATCGAAAAACGTATTTCCAATATGATCTGCGTTTTTAGAAAAGCTCCGCCTTGAGTTCAGGCCTGCGTTCCACGCGGGAGTTGCTCGGGTCGAGCTTTTTTTGTTATTTATAGCAAACAATATATCCCGACGAATGACCGGGATATATTTTAAATGATATTTTTTGAAAGTAAGAGCTATTTCCTCGCTTTGAATTTTTTAGATAAAATAATATCTGAGGGATCAATTACAGGCATAACAAATTTACTAAAGAATGTTCCTTTAGTTTTTTCAAATAATATCCCTCTACCAGTTGAAATAGTAAGTCCTACCAATGTCTTTTCTAGAGTCTCATTAATATCGAAATCATGTGGAGCTCTTACTGTAAATACATCGCTCATTTTCTCGATATGAAACTCTAGCTGGAAAGTCAATTTTAATAATTCCTCTTCCTGAGATTTGTCTTTGGAATAAACAAATGAAAAATCTAGCTTCACAGCAAATAATTCCTTTTCTAAATTCCATCTGTAGTTAACATCAAATTTACCTCCAATCTGACGTTCTTCTAACGTGTCTGTTTTTAAGAAAGAAAAGGGTTCTTTATAGGAAAAACTTAGCTCTTGTATTTTTATGAGAGAAAAACTAATGCTTTTGTCTTCTTTGCTTGATTTAATATCCATTATGAACTAATTGTGGTTGATCAAAATTAACTCTCTTCTCTAATTTAAATTTCTTATCCGATGGATCTGTTTGGGTGGTGTATATATGAAAAGGTTCTTTTTGTTTCGAAAAATTCTCCAAGGTCCAGGTTATTTTTTTTGCACCAATTCTTTCTTCTTCAATTAATTGATCAATATCTGTAAAATTTAAGATAGGAGCCTTATCCATAGCCAATGACAAATCAATTAATGTAGAAAGTTTATGATTGGCATCACCGTTTAAAACTTGAGAAATATAACCTTTTGAAACACCAAGTTTTTTTGCTAGTTGTGTTCTATTGAGCCCATGGTTTTTCATGTAATCAGATAATTCATTAAATAAATCTATCTGAATCTTTGCCATCCAGTAGCCTTTGTTTTTTAGTAATTCTTCTCTTTTCATCTCTAGGGTTCTTTGGATTCTAAGTATCTTTTTTTTATGCCTCTAAACTTTTTTAGTTCTCTTTTCTGCTTGTTTTTATAGCCACCAAGAATGATGATTTTGCCTCCATCTCCTTTTATGGCGTAAACTCTCAAATGTTTCGACTTAAATTCATATTCCTTTACTTTTTCCCCATCAGGGGTTATGTCTTTGAATTTTGTATCAGGCAAGCTAGCATTATTGGCTGCACGCTCCATGTATAAATAAATACCAGCTAATTCAGAATAATACCGTTTAGTATCTTTGATCTCTTTTTCAAAATCATCAAATTGACAATTGTCATCTATGGAGAGTTTTTTAAAATCTTGCTCTCCATTTATTTCGTTCATCTCCTTTAACGCAAATTTAGGCATAATGTTTAGTTGTAGCTATACTTTTTTTAATGATTTTAACTGGGGTTAATCGATTTTTATTGATTTTAATTAAGAATTGCAGCTTACTTTGTTGTGTTTTAGATAGATATGGTCATTGTGATTAATCAATTTCATTCAAAATTACGACAATCATATATTTAATTCATCCCCACATCCTCATTATTCCAGATGGCCGGGTAGTTGAACAGTTCGATCCGGGAGGGAGAATAAAACACATGCCGGATATTCACCGGTATATTTTGCAGCTTCCAGTCTTTGTAGTCCTCGGAGTAGAGAATCCGGAACCGTTCCCCTTCGGGAATGATTAAATCGGGAAGGTCTTTAAATACGATATCTTTTATTCTTTGCTCCGAATAGAAGGGACAGGCATCGATATAGTTGTCTTCGATATTCCTTTTCAGCACTTTCCAGATTTGCGTTTTATCCACGACCCAATCCCCGGCTTCATTAAAAGATCCGTAATTGTACCAATAGAGAAATTTGCTTTTATAGTCACCGGTGCCGGTAATGTGCCGTTTGGGTCTATCCAGCAACTTGCACTTCCAGCCCGGTTGTTTGTCATTCTTCCAGCATCCCTGATCCGAATAGCATCCGTTCCGGTATTCTGCGCATTCAACAATATGATGGCAGACCTTGAAAACAAACTTGTATAGATCTACGGGCCTGCCGTTGAAAGTTGCCGTGACACCTTTCCATTTTTGAATCAGGGCAATCAGGGGCAAAAGCTTTTGATAGGATTGGAATAGCTCGTAATCATTAATCTCCAAGCGGATTTCCTTTCCTTCACAGATTGCGCCTAATTCCATGGCCAGATCCCAGGCTTCCAGGAAGTTTTTGGATCGGGATTTTTTGAAGGTTATGGTGAACATGGATTTCTATTTTAAGTAAAAAGATGATGCACGAAATTCTTTATTGGATCGTTTATGTTATTACTGCAATATTTGGCTATGAGCTATTTCGAAAGTTCATCACTTGGCTAAGCACTTATCTTGATGAATACGACAATTCCAAATCTCCCAACTCCAAAAAACTTTGAAAAATTATGAATGAATTATTTTCCTACCCGATCATCGACATTCTTCTTGATATATCTAAGCAGTTTATTATCATATCTGCAGTAGTAATGATCTACAATAAGTTTAAGGCCTATTGCAAACGACATTCCATAAACTCCCGCAAGAAGAGCTTGAAGCGTTCTGTTGATCGTCCAAAGAGATTCCGTATTAAACCATTTGTAAAAAATGACATGGATACTAACCATAAATAATGCAGTAGTCCAATAAATGAGTATTTTGTATCGCGTTCTCATCCTTATGGGGTTATTATTTAAAAATTAATAAAAGGTTCGCACCCGGTGGGCTAGTTAATTTTCACAGTCATTCCGGAAAGGGTGTAAATTCCGACTTTTGTGTTGTAGCTCATATTGACGTAAATCATACCATTTCCTCCAAGGGCCTTACTTTGATTAAAGGCTTCATCCAAAAGGAGTTTGGACATATCTATAGATATAGCTTCGG